>NZ_JBHWZH010000041.1:0-44894 GCF_042728285.1 Streptomyces sp. NPDC060194
CGGTCACGGGTCGTGCGCGGCCACCAGCCACGCCATCGGGTCCGCGAGTTCGCAGCTCGCGGACACCGGACAGCTCACGATCCGCGGCCTTCGCAGGGCTGCGGACCATTCACACAGCCACTCCGCGTCCATTCGCACGGCGCTGCGGAGCGGCGTACCACGTCAAGGAGTGTCGCATGTCCCCTGACACCGGCAGCAAGCCGACATCGGCGATCGCTGCGGGGCCGGGCGAGAGGCTGGTCCAGCAGCTGACCCACCTGCTGCCCGCCGAGGCCGCCGTCGTTCGGGTCCGCCTTCTGGGCCCCCACACCCTGTGGCCGCATCTGAGGCTGACGGCCGTGACCGAGTGCGGTCACGCCGTCCGCGTCCCCCGCGCCAAGGCGCTGACGATGGCTCGGTGGATCATCCGCTCGTTTCCGCACGCCGGATGGGCCGATACGGACGGCCACGCCTTCGACCTCCGGACGGCCCAGCTCCGAGGGCTGAGCGCATGACGGCGGCGATAGCGGAGCCGAACACGGCCTCCACCGCTCTCGGCCCTGCCGAGCTGCAGGGTCTCGCCGCAGTGATGAACCTCGTGGCTCGAGCAGGCGGAGCGGACGCGCTGCTGGGCGAGCGGCGACCGGAACCCGGAGCCAGCCGCCTCCACATCGGCTACAACGAAGCCGCCGAGCGGCTCAACATCCCCGAGAAGTGGTTGCGCGAGCGCATCTCGACGCTCCCACACCGGAAGTTCGGGAAGTTCGTGCAGTTCGCGGAAGAGGACCTCCAGGCCATCTCGGACATGCACTTCGTGAGCCCCGGAGGGGCGAACGGACGGGCTGACGAGTCGATGGCGACCTCCCTCCGGCCGTCCTCCCGTTCACGCAAGCGCTTCTGAACCCTCCTGCCTCGCCGGCGTGATTCACCGCCGACGCCGCAGACGTCACGGGAGACCGATGAACACAGACATGGAAAGCCTCGTGAGTGCTGCCCGACAGGGCGACTTCACGCCCCTCATCGACGAGGCGAAGAACGCGCCAGGCAAGTACTGGGCCAAAGAAGCCAGGTGCGCGGACCAGGACACCGAGATGTTCTTCCCCTCGGAAGACAGCCCCTTCCTGGATCCCCAGACCGTCAAGAAGAGGCTCGGCGGTTTCCCCGAGGGGCCGCGCGGGCTCTGCCGAGCGTGCCCGGTGGCGGTGGCGGCCCGGTGCCTGGTCGAGTCGCTCAACGACGACGAGTTCGGTATCCGTGCCGGCCTGCTCGCCTCGGAGCGCTCCGCCATGCGCACGGCATGGCAGCAGCACGCGAGCAACGCAGCCGTTCAAGGCGCTCTCCGAGGTGGAACCGCAGTTCTCACGAAGGCCGAACGAGACGCCGTCATAGCGCAGTTCGCGTCGGATGCCTCGTTGGAAGCCGCGACCGTCGCCCGTGCGCTCGGCGTCACCCATGAGTACCTGCTGAACCTCGTGCGCCGTCACCGCCAGAGGCCGAGGGCTCTGCCGCCCCGCAGGCAGCCTGCCCGCCCCCGCGCGGCCGCCTGATCAGCCCAGAACATCCTTCTCTCTCACGAGAGCAATTCTTCGGGAGTTATCCCCCATGTCCCGGAACGACTCCATGGCTTCGCCATGCCCGAATCTCAGCATCGCCATCCGCGAGAAGGTGCCGACGGCAATCCTCGCCCGGGTCTACCCCAAGCGGCGGTCTGTTACCCAGATGTTCGATATGGACTTCGAACTCATTCTCACCAGCCGTCAGGTCGAGGCGGACGTGGCAGGAATGATCAGGCGCGGCTTCGGTGACGCCGCGGACTGGCGCCTTGCGCACGATTTCCACCTTCCTACGGCGACGCTCTACCTCTCTCCCGAACCGCATCAGAACGGATATGTACCCGAAGACGATCGGACCTTCGGGCTCGCGACCGTTCACCGCGTCGCGACGTACGACGGGAACCGCCGGTGAGCGACATCGCTACCGAACTCGTCTGGTCGCGTTCCGAATCGTGCCGAGGCGCGCGAATCGTGATGCTCGCGCTCGCTCGCGAGGCCGACGAAACGGGAAGGGCGGCATTGAGTTTGGAACGCATCGCCGCGCTCACACGACTCACGGCCCGATCCGTGACGACGTGTCTGAAGGAACTGGCGACACTCGGTGAGATTAGCCACCAACGCGGAGGCGGAGTCGCGAACCCGAGCAGCTACCGGATTCTCCTGATCCCGGATAGCTCAGAGATCGACGTCACGGTGACAGAACTTCCCACTCCGCCCCGCGAGGCGTCTGAAGAGGGAGAGAACTTCACGGAAGCAGCTTCCACCAATCCGGATTCCCCGGATCCAAGTGGGAACTTTCTCGCAGAAGATATGGAAGTTTTTTCCCTCTCGACAGAGGGTGGTAGTACTCCCGTAGGGAGTACTACCACCCAAGAAAAGCAAGCCAGCCAGCTTGAACTTGACGGAAGTCTCGGCCAGGACTCGGTTCACGTGCCGGACGGGGCCAAGGACCTGGTAGCGGCCGTAACGCGGGCAGGAATGCTCGTCGGATGGCGGCTGAGCGAGGCCGAGTGGGATCGGGTAACAGTTCTCGCGGCCCGCTGGGGCCACGAGAGGCTGGTCGAGATGGTCGCTCCGCGGTGGAACTCCGACCGACCGCCGCAGTCAGCCCGCTACCTGCTCCGCATTTGGGCGGATCTCCCTTCGGATGCCTTCACCGTCGCTCCCGAGGGAAACGTCGTGCCTCTGCGACGCCCCTCGACGTGGGCCCCCTTCCAGGACACCGCCGCTCCCAGCGCCTACCAGAACGGATTCTGACCATGCCCGACCCGGAACTCGTGGGCGGCGCCAGCTCGATGCGTGCCATGGAGCGGATCCTCGCCGCGAGGGGGATCCACGTCGTACCCGACGGCCGCGCCGAGGAGCCGTCGGACGGCGACCCTGGAGACCTCAAGTGGCACCGCCGCGCTCGCGCCGAGTACGCGCTGCGCCGCTGGCGGGCGGCCAGCCCTCCGAGGTTCAGCGACGCCGAGGCGACCAGGCCCGAGGTCACCAGCTGGGCCGACCGCGCCTTCGCGGACAACGCCGACGCCGGTGCCCTTCTCCTCACCGGCCAGACCGGCACCGGCAAGACGCACCAGGCGTACGGGGCTCTGCGGAGGATCGCCGCGGGCGGCCCGGCCAGGTTCGAGCTGGTGGCCGTGAACTCGGCGGACATGTACGGCAACCTGCGCCCCTCGCAGGTCGTCGGCGCGGCGGAGCGAGAGCTTCGGCGGCTCAGCGAGGTGCAGTACCTGCTGCTCGACGACCTCGGCACGGCGAAGACCTCGGAGTGGACCGAGGAAGTCACGTACCGGCTGATCAACTACAGGTACAACCAGTGCCTGCCGACGATCATCACGTCGAACCTCCCGGCACGCGACGAGAACGGGCCGGACCTGTCGGACTTCGTCGGGGCCCGGGTAGCGAGCCGACTGGCCGAGATGGTGACGACCCTCGTGCCGATGATCGGGGCCGACCGTCGCCGTGTCGGCGGGAGGGCAGCCTGATGCTCGTCCGACCGCGCGGAGCATCCCGCGACGCCGAAGAGCTATCCACAGCCTGTGCGTATATCGGATCGTCGATCCGGGACGTGAGCCCGTTCGCGGTGGGCGCCTGGTCCCCGCCCAGGCCACCGGGGGACGCCGTTGAGCTCCTGTCCGTCACCCTTCGATGCACGGTGGGCCGCCCATGTGCGGAGCCACTCGCCCGAGCAGAGCCCGACCTCGACGAGCCCCGGAAGGGAGGCGGTCTCTGATGTCTCAGCACACTGCGGCGACGGCGCCGGACCATGCCCGGACCGGCTCCACCCTCCGCGGCATGACCAGCTGGGACCGCTCCGCGATCGTCCTGCTCGGCGCGGCCGGCTTCGCGTTCTCCTACGACGCCCTGCGGCAGATCGCCATCGCGATCCACGCCCGGGAGACGTTGAGCTACCTGTTCCCCCTGTTCGTCGACGGATTCATCGCCTACGGGGTACGGGCGATCGTGCTTCTCCGGCATGAACGATTCAGCGCCCGGCTGTACGCCTGGATCCTCTTCCTCGCGGCGACGGGGGCGAGCCTCGGGGCGAACGCCCTGCACGCCGTCACGCTGAACCACGGTCCGCAGGCCGGACGGTCCGCGCTGCACCTCGCGGACGGCGTCGTTGGAGCCCTGTCAACGCTGGCGCCGCTGGCGCTGGCCGGCTCGGTCCACCTGTACATCCTCATGGCGCGGACCACTGAGATGTCGGTCCGGGACGGTCAGGACGGCGGCCCCGGACCGGTCCGCGAACGCCTGTCTCCGCGGGGCGGAACGCACGCCACAGAAGGGACCCGTCCCCCGGGGGTGGCTGCTGCGCTCGCGGTTCTCGCTAGTCCGTCCGTGCGCGACACCACCGTCGGCCTGGGAGAACGTAGGCCGGAAAAGTGCGAGGGGGAGTCGGCCACCCTGCCTTCGGCTTGGGCGGACGGCACCTTCGACGGCCGGGACCAGGCGGACGGTCCGGCCCCCGTTCCCACGGACGGAGTCGACGCGACGCTCTCGGCCGCCGACTCCGATCGAAAGCCGGTCCGCACTGCGTCCGGCGAGGAACGGCTTCCGGTCCCGGACGATGCCGTCGTCCCGGCGGACCGCCGGACCGAGGACGAGTGGTTGACGAACCTGCTGCTCGTCGCGCGGACCGCTTCGGAGAAGGCCGGACGGATTAGCCGTGACGCCGTGAAGGAGGCCGTCCGCGCACACCAGCCCATCGGCAACGACCGCTTGGGAGTCCTCCTCGCCAAGCTGAGGGAGGAGGAGGCCCTGGCAGCGGATCAGCCCGCCCCCGCCTCGCGCCCCACGGGGTGATCTCATCGCAGTACGACTCCGCGGTCTCCACGTTCTTCGAGGTGGAGACCGCGGCTCGGCACAGAGCAGGAAGGATCGACGATGCGACTTCGCCGACGACACGCTGTGGAAGCCACGGTCCAAGCAGGCGCCGCGCAGGCGGCCTTCGAGCTCGCCCAACATCTCCAGGCCGACGGCGGCCTTGCGCCGATCCAGGTAGGCGGCTACGCACTCGTAGACGGGGAGGTCGCCTTCGCGGACGTCACATGCTGGGCGTCCCGCTACTACGGCACCGGCGTCGTCCGCCCGCGCCCGGCCGGCTTCTTCGAGGACCACCCGGCTTTCGGCCGACGCTGGGTTTCCAACCGCGGACTCGATGCCCGCCGTCTCCGCGAGGCGGAGGCAGCCGCCGAGCCGCAGTGGCGCGACCACACCACGGCGAGGGTGCTCTTCACCTCGCTCGGGCTTCGCGTGATGCCGTGCCGGGAGACCGCTTGGCTGCCGTTCGACCACGCCCTCCTGACCAGCGTCGCGCCCGGCTCGTCCGAAGTCGTGCTCTCGTACACGACGTGCGCGCCGCTGCGGCTTGGCGGAGAGTCGGCGGACTGGCTTGGCATGGCGCTCGACCACGTGCGCCGCATGCCCCAGTAGAGCCGCCCGGCCGGTACTTGGGAGCCGATGGGTCGTAGGCAACGATCAACTGGGAATCCCGCCACCTACGGCTCCGCCTGCTCACCGCAGCCGGACAGCTCGTCACCACCAGCCGCCGACACATCCTCCGTCTGGCCCGCCATTGGCCCTGGACCCACGTGGTCCCCGATGCCCTCGAACGCCTCCAGCTCCTACCAAACCCCGACTGACCAGCAGGTTTTCCGCCCGTACGACAGCGACCCGACACCGAAGCAGTGAAACCGGCGCCCACCCGAGACGGCACTCAGGCCGTCGCCGTGCCCACCACCGGCCATAGAACAGAAATGGCCCACCGACACCATCGGCAGACCGTCACGCAAGGTCGAGTTTAGGTAGCGCAATCACCATATGGCCAAGGAGATTTCAGTATGCGAGTCATGGGTGTTGTTCTGCGCATACGATGAGGGCTCGGTGCAGTGTCGGCCCCGGGGGGTAGTTGTGCTGGTCAAGGTGATTGCAGGTGCGCTCATGCTTCCGGTTGCCCTGGTGGCAACCGCCGCACTCGAAGCGCTTCTGCTGTTCTGGATGGCGGTGATCCTTGTGATGGGAGTTCCGATTGTGGTCATCGCGACGATGTTCGGTTCCAGCCTGTCGGAAGACCTGTCGCAGACCCTTGGCCAGTGCGCGCAGGCGATGATCGAGGTTCCGGGCCACGTCTTTGGCAGGATGTACGGCAGCCTCTGATCCTTTTTGGCTGTAGCCATCATCCGTCAGTCAAAATCCAGGGAAATGACCAAAGAATCCATCGATCCCTTGCGATCCATTTTGGCGCTTGCTTCTCACTCCTCCTTCAGTGACGGGTTGGCAGGCTGACCGCAACGGCCGCAAGTCAGAAATAAATTCATGGAAGCAATTTCCGACTTGCGGCTGATTGGAATTGCCTGCAGGCTTCTGCGAGAGTTCGGGTAGGCCGCAGCAACATGGCCTTCTGTGCCGCCTTCTTGGGGCGCTAAGAACCCTGCCACAAATTCTCTGCACCAAGGTCGAGATTCTGCATGACCCAATCCAAGAGCCATATACATACGCCTTCCGTATTGGTTCTGCTGTGTTCCGTCTCCGTCCTGTCGGCGGCCTGCTCCAGTTCGGTTGAAGGCCAGCCCAAGACCACAAACGGGTATCGCCCGTCCGCCAGCGCCTCCGACTCCGCCCCGTCGGCCGATGCAGACCAGGCCGGCTCGACAAGTGGCCATCGCAAGACCGCAATTGAGCGCACAGCTCGTCTCTTCACCAAGGCCTACGCCGAGCACGACGCGCGCGATGGGGCCGACGGCTCGTACGCGGACGCCGGTGTTCGAGCGTCCCGGTTCGCCCACGGTGAGCTTGCCGGCCTACTCGCCCATCGGCGCTCGAGTCAGGATGCTGTCTGGTCGGCGCTGCGGGCTCAACAGGCGTGCCAGACTGCCGAGATCACCTCCACGGTCGTCCCCGACGGCGCTCCTGCCCCCACGTCTTCCGCCGCCCTCATCCGGGTCGGCTACACCCTCACCACAACACCGAAGTCCGGGCCCGTCCGGCACAGCAACGAGCAGCTCGCGCTTCGTCTGGAGCGCACCTCCGAGGGCTGGCGTGTCACCGATCTGCCGTGGGCGTGACGGACATGGCGATGAACAAGGGCACGCAAGTCGGGCTCGGGCTCGTTGCGGCAGGGCTCGTCTCCGGGGTCGGGCTGGTGACCGTGCTCGGTGGTGCGGACGGCGCCTCCGCGCGGGAGGCCGGGCCCGGCGGCGGTATCCGGGCGGACGCGCCGGTGCCCGGATGGGTCCGGGAGCTGGTCAACAGGCACGCGGGCGAGTGCCCGCAGGTCACGGCCTCGCTCCTGGCGGCGCAGCTCTACACGGAGAGCAAGTTCGACGTCGGCGCGACGTCGCCTGTCGGTGCGACCGGGATCGCGCAGTTCATGCCGGCGACCTGGGCTCAGCACGGCAAGGACGGTGACGCCGACGGGGCCAGGGACGTCCGGAATCCGGCGGACGCCGTCGCCGCGCAGGCCGCGTACGACTGCGCTCTCGCCGAGGACGTCGCGCAGGTGCCCGGCGACTCCACAGAGGCCATGCTCGCGGCCTACAACGCGGGCGGCGGCGCGGTGGTCAAGTACGGGGGCGTCCCGCCGTATCCGGAGACCCGCGACTACGTGCGGACGATCCGCCGACTGGCCTCCTCGTGGGCCGACGCCGTGCGGCCGGATGCCCCGGCCGGGCAGGGCGCGGCCCGCGCGATCTCGGCGGCGAGGTCGGCGCTGGGGACCTGGTACCGGTGGGGCGGCACCTGCACTTCACCCTACAAGGGCGCCGGCGGCTGCGACTGCTCGTCGCTGACCAAGACGGCCTGGGCGGCGGCAGGCGTGAACCTGCCGCGGGTCACGTACGACCAGGTCCACGCCGGGACCGCCGTACGGAGCGTCTCCCAACTCGTCCCCGGGGATCTGCTGTTCAGCGTCCCCGGTGAAGCGGGTCCCGAGCACGTCGGCATGTACGTCGGCGACGGCCAGGTCATCGACGCCCCGCGCACCGGGACCCAGGTGCGGATCAAGCCGCTCGGCTACTGGAAGCCGCAGATCGTCGCCATGCGGCACGTCGCCTGACCGCGACCAAGACCATCCCCTCAGCACCAAGGAGCTGACCATGCACACCCTCATGTCCGCCGCCGATCCCTCCCTGCACACCACCCTGGCCGCCGGCGCCGACGTCGTGTCCGGCGTGACGCCGGACTGGGGGCCGTTCGGGAAGCTGGGCGGTACCGCGAAGGTGATCCTCGGTGTCATCGCGGCCGTCGTCCTCGTCGTCGGGGCGGGGGCGTTCCTCGCCGGGGTCGGCAAGTCGAAGGGGTGGTTCGGCGAGGGGCATTCCACGATGGACAGCTCGCGCGGCAAGGGGATGATGGTCGGTGGGCTGGCCTGCGTCTTCCTCGTGGCCTCCTTCGGGACGATCTTCACGATCACCTACGGCATGGGTGTGTGACCCATGGCCCTCCGATCCCGCAGGAACGTTTCCCCTCCCCGCAGCGACGGAGCCCACCGCAAGCTCTGGGGCATCGCCGCCGGGGGCGCGGCCCTCGTCACCGCGTCCGGCGTCGTGGTCAGCATGGCGACGGGTACTCCGCCCGGCCCCGCTCCCACCGCTGAATCGCCCACCCACTCGACGCCGCGGTCGACGGCGGACGGCGTGCGCGAGCTGCACGGCGTACCCGTCGGCCACCCACACACCCGCTCCGGCGCCAAGGCTGCTGCGGCGAACTACACGATCATCAGCAGCAGTTCTCGCTATCTGACCGATCAGGATGCGCGCCATGAGGCCGTATCCGTCATGGCGGCCCACGACGCGGTCGAGCCGTTGACGAGGAAGACCGACGAGGCGGCGGACACAGCGGCCGGCTCCCTGCGGGGCGACGCCCGGGAGGTGTTCGCCAAGGACGCTGTCGCGCGGACCGGCGTCCTGTCCGCAAACATCCTCAGCTACAACGGCGGCGAGGCGATGGTGCGGCTGTGGACGACGACGGTGCGGGGCAGCGCGGCGGGGCACGAGACGCCGCAGGCGGGCTTCGAGTCGGTGACGGTCACGCTCACCTGGGAGTCCGACGACTGGAAGCTGAAGGGCAGCTCGGTGTCGTCGGGGCTGGTCGCGCCGATCGACACGCGGCAGGCGTCCAACGTGGCCGGTGACTTCGCCGACTACGTCCCGTCCGCGGCAAAGGACCCCGTCTTCAGCGGCGCCGTGACCCGCGATGGCTTCCCGTCCCCGTACCCGCGTGATGAGGAGGGCGCGCGAGCCGCTGCGGTCAGCGCTGCGATGCTCTACGGCGACAGCCGCTTCTTCACCGACGAGGTCTGGCGCCACCGGATGCTCGCGGCCACCGCGTCGTCGGAGGTGCTGTCCTCCGTTACCTCCGACGCGGACTCGACGGCACGCCTGGTGGCGGAGAACCGCGGGGTCGGGGCGGACGGGAAGACCGCGGACGGCAGCGAACTGCTCACGCGGACCGCGACCCTCGCCACCCGCTCGATCGCGTTCTCCGGCCACGCGGCGAGCGTCGAGCTGTGGACGGCGTCGGTGGGCGGCGTGGCCGGGAAGGACGAGACGCAGCGCCCGCAGGTCGCGTTCCTGCGGATGACCGTGGACCTGGTCCGGGAGAACGGCACGTGGCGGACGACTGCCGTCACGCCGTCCGACCCGCTCGTGCCGTCGGCTCCCGGTCTGCAGGAGGCCGACCCGGCCGAGGGCTTCGCGGACGTGGGAGGTGCCGGCCGTGCGCCTGCGACTGCGACTGCGTGACGACGCCCCCGGCCTGGTGACCGTCGAGCGCGGAACGTCGGGTCGCTGGCGGCACCGCCTTCAGGTGGTCACGGTGCTGAACGTGCTCGGCTCGTTCGTGTTCGTGCCTGCGGCGGTGGCGAACCCGTTCTGCTACATCCCGATGGTCTGCGAAGCGAAGCGGGCGATCGACTTCGCCCAGGATCCGTTGGGGTTCCTGCTCCAGAAGCTGACCGAGGCGAACATCTGGTTCCTGCGGAAGATGCTGGAGCTGATCCAGAACACGACGAAGATCGACCTCACGTCGTCGGGGTTCCTGAAGCAGTACGCGCTCATCTTCGCCGCGTCCAGCCTGCTGACCGTGGCCCTGTGGCTGATCGCCGTGGCCAAGCGGGCGGTCCGCGGGGTGTCCGTGACGACGGCCGGCTCCGAAGCGGTCGGCTTCCTGCTCCTCCAGTTCGTGGTCAACGCGATGACGCCCGGGGCGATCGCGCTGCTGATGAAGGCGATCGACGAGGTCACGGCCGTCTTCGAGCCGTACGCGACCTCGAACTTCAAGCCGTTCCTGGAGAACATCCTCAAGACCATGGCCGCCGACCCCGGCGACGGCGTGGGGCAGCTGCTCGTCGTCAACCTGATCATGCTGTGCGGTGCGCTGCTGATGTGGATCGAGCTGCTGATCCGCAGCGCGGCCATCTACGTGGCGGTCGCGCTCGGGCCGGTGGTGAACGCCGGGCTCGTCGACCGCGACCTGTGGGGCAAGTCGAAGAAGTGGTTCGGCGCGGTCTTCGCGATCGGGCTCAGCAAGCCGGTGCTCTTCGCCCTGCTCGGGCTCGGCGGCGCGATCGTCAGCGACACCTCGGGCACCATGTCCGACGCGGTCTCCAAGACCCTGGTCGGCGCGCTCATCCTGCTCCTCGCGGTCTTCGCCTCCGCCACGCTCTACAAGTGGCTCCCCGCGTTCGGGGACGAGATGTCCCAGCTCCACCACGACCGCAAGAGCGTGCAGACCTCGGGTCCGGCCGCCGCGATCGACGGCCCGGGGCAGCACGTCAACCGGGCCATGGGTGCACGGGTGCAGGACTCGCTGGTCGGCGGGGGTTCCACGAGCGCCGGCGCGAAGCCGGCCGGGGCCAGGATGGGCGGGGGTACGGCGGCAGCCGGGCCCGTCGCCGCAGCGGCGACGGTAGCCAAGGCCGGCGCCGACGTTGCCAAGGGCAAGGCCGCCGGCTCTCCCGGCGCGCAGGGCAGCGACGCAGCAGGCAGCGGCCAGCACACCACCGGCGATACGTCCGATGCTCCGGTAGCCGCTCGACCCCAGGGAGCGACGCCGGCCCCGCCACCTGGACCGTCGCCGGACTGGTCCGCCGCAGGTGACCACGCCTCCGCCGGAGATCCGCCGGGCGGCACCGGACCGACGCCGCCCGCCTCTCCCGCCTCGGGGTCCAAGCCCTCCGCGCCACCCCCGCCGCCGACTCGGCCCGACAGCGGACAGGCCCCCGGACGAACGAACCCCAGCAAGGACCAGTGACCCATGTCGACTCGCACGTACCAGTTCGGAAAGCACCGCCCCACCGGGCTGGTGGGCCGCCGCGACCTCGGCGAACAGGTCGTCCTCGGCGGCGGTGCCGTCACCGGCATCCTGTTCGGCTACGTCTTCAACGGCGCAACGGTCCTGGCGCTGACCGGCCTGACCGTGCCGATCCTGCTCGCCCTGGTCATCGTGTACGCGCCCTACCGCCCCAAGGGCACCTCGCAGCGCCGCACGCTCTACCGCTGGTGGCGCATCCACCGCTACCACCGCGCCGCGCTCCGCCGCACCGGCGGCGTGTGGGTGTCCCCCGCCGTGGAGGCAGGCGTGCGCCGCGACGGCAGCCCGCCGGACGCCGCGCTCGCCGAGCCGGAAGGCGTCGCGGGCATGACGTGGGTGCCGGTCACGGTCCGCGGGCAGCAGGCCGTCGTCGTCCTCCAGCCGGAGGCCGGGTGCGTCACCGCCACGCTCGAGATCGCCTCGCCCGGCCTCGGCGGCAAGGAGGTCGGGGAGCAGGTCGTCGCCCTAGAGCGCTGGGGCGAACTCCTGGACGCCTTCGGCAACGTCGAGGAGCACCCGGTGAAGCGGATCCAGGTCCTCGCCCGGCAGATGAAGTCGGACCCCTACGCCCACCAGCGGTTCGTCGCGCAGCGGGACGAGTCGGCCGCGACGGCGGACGCGCCGCGGTGGTTGAAGGACTCGTACGACGTGCTGGCCGACGCCGTCTCGACGTCGGCGGAGGAGCACCGCTACTACGTCACCCTGCACGCGAAGTTCACCCGCGATCTCGCCTCCGAGGGTGCCGCCCGCGGGGGCGGTGACGAGGGGGTCGCCGCCGCGATGGCCGTCTACCTGGACGAGCTGTGGTCGCGGGCGGAGGACGCCGACCTCTCCGTGATCGCGCCGCTGGACGAGGGCCGGATGACCGCGTTCATCCGCAATTCCTACGACCCCGACCACCCGATCTGGGACACCGACCTCCCCCGCGCACACGCCTTCCCCCGCAACGTCGATATCCGCGACGGCGCCCACTTCTCTGCCCGCGCGGCGGGCTCCACCGGCAGCTGGTACCACGCCACGGCCGCCGTCATCGGGTGGCCGACCACCCCGGTCGGCCCCGACTTCCTCTCCCCCCTGCTGATCGGGATGCCCGACGTCATCCGGACCATCGCGATCACGCAGCAGCTCGAACCGAACGACAAGGCCGTGGAGCGAATGCTCGCGGAGGACACCAACAACCAGGCCGAGCTGGACCGCGACCGCAAGCGCGGCAAGAACATCGACCCCCGCGACCAGATCGCCGCCACCGCCACCGGATCGCGCGGCATGGCCCTGGCCTCCTCCGGCGCGGCCGGCTCCGCCGTCGTCGGCTACATCACCATCTCCGCGCGCAGCATCGAGGAGCTGGAGCGCACCAAGCGCACCACCGCCCCCCGTGCCCGCAACGCCCACCTGCGGATCATGTGGCTCGACCTCGAACACGCCCGCGCCTTCGCCACCACCCTGCCCCTCGCCGGAGGCATCAAGTGACCGACCTCCTCGACCTCGCCCCGCTCACCCCGATGCACGAGACGGTGAGCCGACCGCTCTACACGGAGACGACCACCAGCCAGGCCCTCTACCTGCCGATCGCCCCACCGACCCTCGGCACCGCGGGCGCGATCATCGGCCGGGAGCTCTACTCCGGCAAGGCGTTCATCTACTGCCCGTTCTCCGCGTTCGGCGACGGCCTGCCCGGCGGCAACATGATCGTGATGGGCGACACCGGCCGGGGGAAGTCCGCCCTGACCAAGACCTACGCGGCCCGGCAGATCCGGCTCGGCCGTCAGGTCGTCGTCCTCGACACCAAGGAGCAGAAGGAGCGCGAGGAGGGCGAGTGGGCCGCGCTCGGTCGCTCGCTCACCGGCAAGGCCCCTGTACGGTTCGCCCCTGGCGGCGGCAGGGACGCGTCGTGCATCAACCCGATGGACCCGGCCATCGCAGGCAAGCGGCAGGTCGAACTCGTCCGCACGATCGTCGAACTCGGCCTCGGCAAGCCCCTGGATGAGTTCGCCGGCTCCGCGCTCCGCATCGCGATCCGCCGCGCCCACCAGCGCGCGGGCGACCTCGGCCGCACCCCGGTCCTGGCGGACGTCGCCGCAGCGCTCCGCTCACCCGCGGAGCCCGACGCGGCGGCCAAGCAGCGCACGCGGGACGAACTCCTCGGCGACGGCCTGGAGGCGTCCTACGTCCTCGACCGGCTCTGCGGCACCGAGACCGACGCGACCGGCGACCTCACCGGCATGCTCGACGGCCCCACCAGCCTCGGCGTCGACCTCAACGCCGACATGATCGTCTTCGACCTGACCAAGGTCCCGTCCGGCGGCGTCGCCATGACCATCCTCGTCGCCGTGATCTCCGTCTTCCTCGAAGAGGTCTGGCTGCGCCCGCTCTGCGAATGCGGCACCGAGCCGGGGCGCCACGAGCGCGTTGTGGTCGACGCGAACTCCGGGGCCTGGGAGCTCGGGCCGAACCTCGATGCCTGCTGTCGCCGCTACACCCAGCGCAAGCGCATCCTGGTCTGCGAGGAGGCGTGGCACATCCTCGGCACCCCGCAACTCGCAGTCCTGCTGGAGAAGTTCCTCAAGTTCGCCCGGGGCTACGGCCTGAGCTGCATCTTCATCGTCCACCACCTGTCGGACATCGACGACAGTCCGGAGACCCAAGCCGCTCTGAAGATGGCCGACACCATCGTCATCTACAGCCAGAAGAAGGCCGAAGCCGAAGCGACGGTGGCCCGGCTCGGCCTGCCCTCCTGGACGGCCGAGCACGTCATGCGCCTGCGCCGCGGGATCGCGCTGTGGAAGGTCGGCGAGGTGATCTACCCCGGCGTCCAACACCTCTTGGTCGAGGCCGAACAGCACCTCTGCTTCTCCTCCGGCTCGATGACCGACCTCACCAGCACCGCACCGGACCCCGCCTGAACGGGCCCCGCCACCTTCCCGACCTCGACGATTCGGAGCGCGACCTCTCCATGCCCCTCACCACCGACATCACCGCACCCGCGGCCGACGAGCGCGCTGTGCGACAGGACATCGAGCAGCTGCACGCCGACGTGCTCGACCTCGCCCGCCGTACGAAGACGCTCGCCGTAGTCCTGGACCATGGCGACTACGCCGCCGCCGGCGGCCGTGTTCGTACGGCCGTCACCCATCTCTGGCGCACCGCCGAGGACCTGCACGACGCCTTCCACACCGCCCCGCCACGCTGCGCCGGCCCCGAGGCGTCCCTGTCGCGGCTGTGCGGCCGGCGCATGCGCTACCTCGCCGCCCGAGCGCGGAGGGCTGTCTGATGGACCTCGTGTTGAACGGCGTCTCCCTGGCGCTGTACGCCGTCACGGCCGTGTGCGCGGTGACCCTGGTGACGGTCTGGCTCTTGATGAACCGCGGACGGCGCAACGCCGGCTTCGCGAGCAAGTCGCAGCTCAAGCGGCGTATGTCGGCGCAAGCCATCCTGCGCGCCACCGAGATCCGGCCCTCCCTCACGCGTGACGACGAGTGAACATGGTCTTCTCGGAACGGACTCTCTACTTGGAAAGACCGCCTCCCGTGGTCGGACGACAGGGTTCAGCGTTCCCACGAAGGCGATCACCTTCGTCCGCCCGTAGGCGACGCACCTGCACGGCTCCAGCTGCAAGGGCGAGCACGAACAGAGTGAGTCCTATGAAGATCACCGGGTTGACCCAGGTCGCCACCAGTTCGGTGGTTGCACCGTCCGGCGTGACGCACTGCACGCTGACGGGCAGGGACTCCCGCGTCACGATGCGATCGTCGCCTCCTGCGCTGCTCCAACACACCTCGCTCGGATCGGCGGACCAACCCTCCACCACGCCTGCCCAGTACGCACCCCACGCCGCGGTACCGGCCAAGACCGCGAACAGCGCACACGTAGACGCTCTGGGCAAACGCCACCCCCGGCCAGGTGTCGACTTCGCCACCCGCCCGATGAGCAATGCGACAACCACCACGAGCACAAGGGGCACCACGAATGGTGCGAAGGCCGCCGCGAAGAACAAGAAAGTCGTCATACCCGGTACATGTCGCGCGAGGGCACCCGGTTCCCCGTTCACCCACCCGCTTCTCACAACCCGACGGCCACTCGCGCAACTGAAGCACCTCGCACCCAACGTCGCCCCGGAGCACCGCATGCACCACCCCCTCGACCCGCACGACTTCGGCTATGCGCTCGGTACATCCCAACGCCCCAAGGGCGTCGACCTCTGGTCCCGCGCCGACAAGGCATGCCGGGTCATCGGCCCGATGGGCAGCGGCAAGACCCTGCGCTTCTTCGCCCCCACCGTCCGCCGGTGGGCCGGACCCGTCCTGGCCACGTCGACCAAGCCCGACCTCGTCGAACTGACCCTCGACGCGCGCCGTCGGGACGGTCGCCCCGTCGCGGTCTTCGACCCGCAGAACATCGCCCCGAGCCTCCCCCACTTCCGGTGGACGCCCATCGACGGCGCGTCCGACACCGAGGTGGCGATGATGCGGGCCAAGGCGTTCGTCGCGGGCTCCCGCACCCCCAACAGCGCGGCGCAGTCGAGTGAGGGCAGCGCCTTCTACAAGGGGCAGGCGTCCAAGATCCTCGCCGCCTTCCTCCACGCCGCCGCCCTCGACGGTGCCTCCCTGGAGTGGGTGCTGCGCTGGAGCCGCAAGCTCACCGACCCCGCCCCGCTCGGCATCCTCGACGCCCACCCCGGCGCCGGCCCCGGGTGGGCGGACGCACTCCGTACGGCGACCTCCGGCGACAGCCGCACCGTCGGCAACACCGCCTCCACCCTCGACGCCGCCCTCGAACCCTTCATGCACCAGTCGGTCGTCGCCGCCCTCCAAGGTTCCAGCGAGGCTCCCACCGACTTCGGCGCCTTCCTCAACGCCGGCGGCACCCTCTACCTCCTCGGCAAGGATTCCGCCGTGAACAGCGTCGCGCCCCTGACCACCGCGATAGCCGAGGACCTGCTCGACCGCGCGGAGGCACACGCCCTCGCCTCCCCGGCCGGCCGCCTCGACCCTCCGCTCCTCGCGGCCCTGGACGAGGCCCCGAACATCGCGCCGATCCCCTCCCTCCGCCAACGCGTCGCCGACGGCCGAGGCCGGGGAATCACCGTCATCTACGGCCTCCAGGCGTGGGCCTCCGCCCGCGCCCGCTTCGGCGAGGACACCGCGAAGGAGCTGGCCGCCTTCACCAACAACGTCGTCGTCTTCGGCGGCGACAAGGACCCCGCCTTCCTCAAGGACATGTCCGAGCTCTGCGGCCAGGTCGAACGCGAGCGCACGACGAAGACCATGTCCGGCGGCGACCGCGGCGGCCACTCCACCGCCACTCACATAGCGCTCGAACCGGTCCTTCGCGGCGACAAGATCCGGACCATGCCCGAGGGACACGCCCTCGTCCTAGCGGACAACCTCCCGCCGATCATCACCCGACTCGACGGCATGTGGACCTGGGACTGCTGGTCCAAGATCCAGCGCCAAGTCCACGACCTGCGCGCAGCCAACGAAGCCGAGCGCACCCGGCGATCCTCCGAGATGAGGAAGCAGGCCAAGGCCCACGCCGCCACCTGGAGCGCCCGTGAAGGAGTGACCGCCGCATGACGCATCCCCTGCTCTCCTACGAGCCGTTCCCGGAACCGCCCGCCCCGATCCTCGACTACATCGCAGCGCGAAGCGCAGACCCATCCGTGGCCGGCGGCCCCGCTCCCTGGGACCTGGGAGCCCTCACCCCGGAACTCGCCGCGCCGATGCCCGCCTGGCTCGACGCCGTCTGCCGCTGGCTCAACAGTCGGTACGCCTGGCAGCCACACGACGTCATCCCGCCCTGCTGGGCGAAGCACGAGGGCCTGGCATACGAGATCGTGGCCTTGGCCTTCGCCAGAGCGGACGCCCTTCCGGACGCGGGCTCAGCCGTGCTCTGGCACGAGCAGTACGGCCGATTCCTCATCCGGATCCAGAAGGCCCTGGGCAGGTCCGGTGACGAATGCCGCGCCGGACGGCACGAGGACCGCCCGTCACGCTTCCAACTCGCGGTGTGGCCCACTCAAGAAATGAATTCGGAACAGCAAGATCATGATTGAGATCACCGCACGTCACGCGCTTGGACAGCGCACGATTCCTGACAATGCGCAGACTCTTTTGACAGCAATTCCACAGACTGTAAAACTCCATCCATCGTAAGCAGTAAATCAATCCCCCCGGGCGACCGCAAGAGAGATGCCCTATTGATCTCTTCATCCATGGCACGAAAAATACGTGCTGCACCTGCTACATCGTCTGCCAAATCCATCTTTAGTAGCGCAAGCCGTAAGATCAGCGACGCCCCCGACCTCTGCCAACTGCAGTCGTGCAGGAAAAAGAGAGTGCACGCAGCGATCGACGCCGGCTTCTCGGAAGAGACCTTCCTCGGGTCACGTAGCAGCAATTTGAATACCGTGCTCGACACGAGTTCCACCGCACGGCGCGAGAAAGGATCATCCGGATCAGCGAGAGCTGTGGCGCGCACGCCATCTACCAGCATCGACGCAGCCCCGCCGATGGCACGAGCGCGATTCATTTCACAGAAACAAGTCGCCGCCAAAATTTCCCGCTGCCCATTTTTGGAACCAGCCATATGTGTGGTCCGAGACGCGCAGACCGAGCATTTTTCACTAAATATTCGTGCATCAGCCGGAGCGGAGTTGACAGCCCATACTTCACCAAAGGTGCGCCCGTCGTCATCAACTGAGTAATCAAACTCCGGGACTTCGGCAGCACTCAGGAGCGCTCGCTCAACACCGGTTTTTATTTCATCTCTAGTCATAGGACGACCCCCCGCCAGCTCGGCCCCTACGCTATCAATCTCTCTTTTTACTCTCGACGCCCTTCGCTTCGAAATTTTATGCGCTTCTTCGTAAGCGCAATCCATCGCCTTTACGTCGATTTTATCGGAATTTGCAAGGTGATAGATTCGGTCTCTACCCCTGTCGCCAGAGCTGATCCACCTACCGAGAGACCGGCGAACTGAAGCAATGTGCGCGGCTTCGAGGCCATCTATGCCCAAAGCCCCCTTAGGCTGCACAATCCCTGCCATGAATAGGGTGAGAAGGGCGTCATCGATCGAGCGACCTTGCCCCGTACGAATAGCCAAGCTCTCGACGTAATCCGGAAGCCCAGCTACCGCTGCAGAGCGAGAGCCGGCGCCCCGGCCTAGCCCCTGGCGAGCATGTCGCGGCAAGTAGCCCTTGGAACGCCATCGCTCCAACTGTGTTGCCGTGATCGACACGCCTCGCTCGGCCAGCGTTTTGATGAGGTCCTGGTCTGTACGACTTGGTGGCGTCCGAGGCATGTCGACAGCGTAAGAACCCCGCGAAGTCTTGGGAAGAAGGCAGGTCTCGGATGAGGAACCTGGAGTCGTACACCACGCCACCGGGCGCTGGGTATTCATCATGCGAGGCGGGAAGAAATGGGATGTTCTTTCGAAGCGCGAGCACTGATCGTGGCGCTCTCGGTAGCTCTTGGCATGATCATCGGGTTGCTTGCCGGTCTACTGGCTGGCCTGAGTGGGTCTCCCGTGCCTGTGGCCATCTGCAATGGAGGAGTGGCATGCGGCGGCACGGTGACGCTGTCGATCTTGACTGCGGAGGCCCTGGGTGCTCTCTGATCCGTGTCTTTCGTGACGGTCCATCGGCTTGCCGGATGGACCGTCACGGTTGGCCGGTCAGGTGAGGGTCACTTCGTGTACCGAATGTCGCGCCGTTCGGGTGCGGGGTGATCGTGGATCCTGCTGACGTGTCGCATGGCATCGCTCATGTCAGCAGGCCAGACCTCGGATCGATTCGACGACCCGCCGCGGATCAGTCAGATCCTCCAGCACGAGATCGGCGCCGGCCGCAGCCAGTTCGTCGGCCGAGGTCGTCCCCGACGCCACCGCGATGACCGGGGCACCGCCCTTGCGGCCGGTGAGAACGTCTTCGAGCGAGTCGCCGATGATCACCGTCTTGGACCGGCCAAAGCTCCGCCTCGTGAGCGCCTCCGCCCTCTTCTGGGCAATGCCGACCAGGGACGGGCGGTACATGTCGTCCGAGGCATAGCCGCCGATGTCAGGGTGGACGTAGCGGGTCAGGTCGAACGCGGCGAGTTTGAGCAGCGCGTTGGGCTTGAGGTTTCCGGTGACGACCGTGGGCAGGAACCGCGGATCGTCGCGCACCGCGCTCAGGGCGGCGACGGCGCCAGGCAGCAGGACACCGTCACGGCGGATGTCGTCGATGTGGCGGCGCTGGACCTGCGGCAGAAGGTCGACCATGGCCGGAAGCAGAGCATCCGCCTCGTCCTCGGAGAAGCCGTTCTCTACCAGCATGCTCAAGATCGCCAGCGGCATCGTCGTGCCGGTGCCGCGCTTGGGGAGGGACTCGGCGGTACGGCCGGTGACCTGGTAGAACGTCTCCCGGTAGACCTGCCGGTCGATGTCCCCGACGTACAGCAGCGTACGGTCGATGTCCCACAGCACGAGAACCGGGCCACTCACGTCATGTCTCCGTCCTCGCCAGATCCGACACGGCGTCCTTGAGTTCCTGAGCGTACGGGGCGGGGTTGGCGTCGAGCTCGGCGGCGAGGGTGTGGAGGTGCTCGTCGAGGCGGGCGGACTGGAGGTCGCGGGCCATCGCGAGCGCCTGGTTGCCTGCGGCCGCGCCGGCCTCGGCGTCGCCGGTGCGGAAGTGCGCGGTGGCCTCGCGGGTGAGGACGAGGGCGCGCGTGCGCCGCTCGTCGGGGTTGAGGGTGCTCCGTGCCTGCTGGAAGGAGGCGAGTGCTCCTGCCGGGTCGTCGAGGTCGAGGTGGCAGCTCCCGGACTGTCCGTGGATCTCGCCCTCGTTGATCCAGTAGAGCCACTCGGGGTCGTGATCCGAGCGACCCTTGGCGTAGAGGTCTCCCGCTCGTCCGAGGGCCTTCAACGCAGCCTGCCGTTCGCCGAGTTTGGCGTGGCTGCGTGCCTGCCGTGTGAGCAGCATCGCCTTGAGCGCCGGGGTCTCCAGAGAGCTGACCTTCTCCAGTGCGGCACGGGTGGCCGCGACGCCGTCGCGCGGATGCCCCGTCGAATAGCCGTGGATGGCGAGGTACGACAGTGCACCGGCACCCAGCCTGACGTCACCGGAGGCGTGCGCGGCCCGCAGCGCGGCGAGAAAGTAGGACTGGGCGCGGTCGTGCTTCCCGGCGTCGAAGGTGAACCAGCCGGTCTGCGTGGCGGTGTCGGCCGTGATCGCGGCGAGCTGCCTTCCCTCGGCCTCGCTGTAGCGGCCGTGCTTCAACACACTGCTCAGAAAACCCAGATGCGCTCGGCCGAGATCAGCGAGACTGCCGCTTCCCGAGCCGGCGTCCATGGTCCGAAGGTGGTCGGTCGTCGCCTGGAGTTGCCGCAGTAGTCCAGGGGTGACGGCGCTGCCCGGCCGTACGCGTTCGAGCGGCTCCGCGTCCGCGACGCCCCAGTGGTGCACGTAGGCGGTGAGCGTCGCACCGCTGACGGCCAGGAACTTCCGGCGCTCCATCTCCCGTCCTTTCGTGGCCCGTTCAAGTACTTCCACCATACGGTTGGCGGTCCACGGGTCGGCGGGGTCGTCGGAGTCGCCTGCCGTGCTCGGCCACTCGCCGGCGGTGCCGCGGGACGGTGCCGGGAGGGGCAGCCGCACCAGCTCGTTCGGTGCTCCCAGGCCGGCCAGGAAGTCGACGATCTTGTCGATGTGGTTCAGCTGCCGGGAGCCGGCTTCCAGCATTGACAGGAAGGACTGGCTAAGGCCGGTCAGGGCTGACATGTCCTCCTGCCGGAGCGAGCTCTTCTGCCTGATCAGGCGGCTGACCTGCCCTAAGTCCCACGAGGCGAGCGCCTCGCGGACCTGTAAGTCCCGCCAGACCCGCTCGGGAACGCGTGGCTGATCGCGCCCGGAGTCGAGGGCGCTGCGTGAGCACGGCGCGCACGTGCTCCCGTTGTTGTACCGGCTGAGTCTGCTCGCGCATCCCGCACAGCGTCGTTCCGTTCCCGGCGGCATCCGGCCTCCCCTCGAAGCGCGCCCACGGCCCCCGCGAAGCCCGTATCACCGCAGTGATATCACCGGCGCAATGGGCTTCAACACCCCACCTGTCGGACTGTGTTGACGCAACCAGCCGCCGAGCGCGGCGACCTCGTTCGCTCCAGCCCTTACGAGAGGTGACTCCGCCATGCCCAAGCACCACCTGATCGTCGTCGGCTTCGACGAGATCGTCGCCAACAAGTACCTCCCCTGCATCGCGACGGCCATCGAGGAGGGCAGCCTCGACTCGTACTCCGTCATCGACCTGGAGTCGGCGCGCGCCACCATCGAGGAACGCGTACGCGCCGCCGTACCCAAGCCGTCGCAGGCGATCTACCTCCCCGACGTACGAGACCTCGGCCCCGAGGCCGAGGCGAACGTGATCGACGCCGCGATCAGCCGACTCCGCGTCCCCGGCCTGCCGACGAAGGTCTACATCGCGACCGAGGTCCAGGCGCACGAGGCGTACCTCCGGTACTGCGTGGAGAACGACCTCGACTCGCTCGTGGAGAAGCCGGTGCTGGCGCCGATGGTCGACGGCCGGTTCGCTCCGTCGCGCATCACCGCGACCATGGAGGACCTCATCCGGACGGCGGCACGCTCTGCCGCGCGGCACTCGGTGATGACCCTGAGCAGGTACCACTCGATCTACAACGACGAGGTCATCGCCGCCCTCCGCGAACGCGTCGAGCGCTGGAGCGCCCCACTCACGTCCTTTCACCTCCGTGCCGCCGGCGGCGTCTGGAACCTCCAGCACGAGTACGAGACCCGCGACGACCACCCGTACAAGCACGGCTACGGGATGCTGATGCACGGCGCGTACCACTACGTCGACCTCGCCGCACAGATCCTCTCGTTGAACGAACTCGTCCACCCGGAGCGTCAGTTCACGGTGGAGATCAGCTCCTTCGGCGCCTTCCCGTACGACCAGCACCTCCGTCTCTCCCAGCCGACCGCGGAGAGGTTGGGTGACGACATGCCCCGATGGGACGAGACCCCCGCCGACCCCTTCCTGTTCGGCGAGACCGACGTGACCTCGACGTTCCGCCTCCGCGACGCCGGCACCGGCCGGACCCTGACCGTGGGCACCCTCGCCTTCGAGCAGACGACCCCCTCCATCCGCGACTGGGCCGAGCTCCCCGCCAGCCTCTACAACAAGAACGGCCGCACCTCGAGCGTCGACCTGGAGGCGCGGCTCTCCACGCTCTACTCCACCCACGTCCACTGCTACGACATCCCGCGCGGCCAGAGCGCCGACCGGATCGACGCCTTCGCCCGCGTCACCACCCGCGCGAACGCCGCCCTGTTCCCCGACGAGACCTACGTGTCCACCGAGACCTTCGACGGCCTCTTTCACAGCGACAGCAACCGCAGCCTGATGGAGCACTGGCTCCGCGGCACCGAGACGCGTAGCACCCTCGCCGACCACCTCCTGCCGATGAAGCTCACGGAGGCCCTGGCGACGTCGCTCCGCACGCCGGGGCGGTCGGTCGAGTTCAGCTGGCCGCGCAGCGTCCGGCCGGCGAGACCCGTGTCGTCGTGCCTGGCCGGCTCCGGGAAGTGGTGACGGCCGTGATGCGCCCTCGCTCCAAGGAGTCCGTACGCGCCTTCTACGCCGACGCCGTCGAGCACGGCAAGAGCACCGCGGAGGGCCTCCGCTCTCCCACCTCGGCGGCCTTCAACCGCTTCCTGTCGACGGTCGGCGCCTCCACGCCCCGTTCGGCGCTGGACCTGGGCTACGGCATGGGCGCGTACACGATCGCCCTCGCCCGCGCGGGCTTCCGCGTCGTCGCCGTCGACCAGGTGCCGAGCGCGCCGTTCCGACAGCGGCTGCGCGACCACATCGAGCCGACGGATCGCGTCGAGGTCGTCGAGGAGCTCATCGAGCGCTACCCGATCCGCGACGCCTTCGGGGTGGTCGTCGCCAAGGACGTGTTGCACTACCTCGCGCAGAACGAGGTCGAGTCGCTCCTCGGCCGGGCCGTGGCGGTGTCCCACCCGCACAGCTGCCACTACCTCGACGTCTTCACGGCCATCTCCCGCACGGACAGCTCGGGCCAGATCCAGCGGATCGAGGGCGAGGCCGACTTCTCCCCCGAGTCCCTCCGCCGGCTCGTCGACCGCGTCTACCGGGGCTGGCACGTGTCGATCACGTGGAGCGAGCACGCCGAGCGCGACAGCCGCACCGACCGCAACTACTTCGAGGCCGTACGCGCCACCGTCGTCGCCCACCGCCGCGGCGCCGCCGCCCCCGCGCCCAGGAAGGAAGCACCGTGACCCCGCCCCTGCCGGAAGGCATCAGCTTCGTCGTCCCCTGCCACAACTCCGGGGACTACCTCGTCGAGGCCGTCGACTCCCTGATCGACCAGCCGCACCAGTTCCCGTACGAGATCCTCGTCGTGGACGACGGCTCCGACGACCCGAGCACGCTCGCCGCGATCGCGCGCTGCGCCGAGCGCGACGAGGTCCGCGTCCTCCGCCAGGAACACAGCGGGCACCACGCCGCGCGGAACGCCGGCATCAACGCCGCGGCCTTCGCGTACGTCATGCAGCTCGACGCCGACGACCGGCTCGCGACCGACCCGCCGCTGCTGACGGCCGGCAGCTATCCCGACCGCGCCGTCAAGTTCCTCCGGTCGCAGCCGCACGTCGCCTTCGTCCACACGATGTCGCGGATGATCGGCGACTTCGACGGCCTCACCATCTCCTCGTATCCCTGCCGCGAGGAGCTGATCCTCCGCAAGCACCACGTCCCCACCTCGATCGTCCACCGCCGCGAGGACGCCGTCCGCGGCGGCCTCTACGACCCCCGCGTGCTCAAGTGGGGCGACTGGGCGTTCGCCGTGAACCTCCTCGCGGGCCGCTTCCGCGCCGGGGCCGCGAACAACATCGTCTGCATCGCCGGGCCCCTGTACGAGTACCGGGTCCACGCCCGCACCAGACGAGTCTCCAACGCCGAGGTGTCCGAGTTCGACATGACCCTGCTCGTCGTCGAGCAGAACCTTGACCTCTTCCGGAGCCGTCTTGCCCGCGACGACTCCGCCGAGGCCATTACCCTCGACGTCCTCGCCGCGAAGCCGTCCCGGCTGGCCGACCTGATGCGCATGGCGGAGTACGACCTCGATCAGGCTCTGGCGGTCGCCCGCCAGCGGGACTTCTCCCTGTCGAGCCCCTTCGAGGGTTTGGGCATCCCGTAGAGCCTGACTCCCAGCTGAGGGCGGCCCATGCACTGATGTCTTCATGACTCGTTCACATATTGTGTGTGCATCCTCGGGCTGGGCGCGCCCTCCGCATCGTCGTACCAGACGTATCTGTGCACGGCGGGCACCCCTCTGCGAGGAGGAACAATCTCGGGCCCACCTCGCGGCGGGCGCCATTGCCTGCGGAGGGGACCCGACATGGACGGCAGAATCATTGCCGACCGCTACATCCTGAACACCATGCTGGGCCGGGGTGGCATGGGCGAGGTGTGGACAGCTGTCGACACCCGCATCGAACGCGAGGTAGCGGTGAAACTCCTGCCACCTCAGTCCGGTACGGACGGGACGGAGCTGTTCCTGCGCGAGGCTCGCACCGCAGGCGGACTAACCCACGTCGGTGTAGTCACCATTCACGACCTCGGCCAAGACCACGACGGCACCTTCTATCTGGTCATGGAACGCGTAATAGGGCGCGATTTGTCCCAGGTGCTGCGCGCCAACGCACCGCTCAAGATAACTGATGTCATCGAATGGACCTCCCAGGCTGCCGACGCCCTAGCTGTGGCCCACGCCGCGCACGTCGTCCACCGTGACCTGAAGCCCGCGAATGTCATGCTCACCGACAGCGGTACGGTCAAAATTCTCGACTTCGGTATCGCCCGCTACATCACCGCTGCCACCGAGGCCAGCCGTATCATCGGCACTCTCCACTACATGCCGCCCGAACGACTCATGGGAAAGGCTGGCGACGGCCGTGGCGACCTGTACTCCCTCGGCTGCATGCTCCATGAGCTCCTGACCAGCATGCGGCCCTTTGGCGACCTGGACAGTGCGGCGCTGATGTTCGCCCATGTCAGCCGCGAACCGGCCCCACCCAGCACCCACCGCCCTGACATTCCACCGGCGCTGGACCAACTCGTACTCGAGCTGCTTGCCAAGGATCCCGACCACCGGCCCGCCAACGCCGAAGAAGTACGCGACCGTCTCCGCGCCCTCATCACCCCGGTGCCGCCGAAGACTGCGACGCATCCGCCGATGGTCCGGGATATCGATCGCGCCAGCCCGACCAACGACGGTTCCCTCGCAGTCGGCCCAGTCCTGCAGGCGCCCAAGGCGTACTCACCCACGCTCCGGGGATCCGGCGCCGTCAGCTCACCGACCGGTGGGAACAGCGGCGGAGTTCCCGTGCAGTCGGCTGCCGAAGTGCCGGTGCATGCCGCGCCCACGCAGAGTGCAGCGCTCGCGCCTCACCCCTTGCGCCCGGTTACCCCCTACCCGCCCTCGACGGTCGAACTGGGGATCTTCAAGGGCTATATGGCTGTCGCCACACTCCATTCAGATCGCGTCGAGATCCGCCGCAGCAGAATCGCCAAACTTGCCGGACATAAGGACTCCACCACTTATTTTTCCAGCGTGCTCAAGCCCCACGAAAAACCAGCAACCCCCCTTGTCAACGGCTATGTACATCTCGCCACCGAGAACGATCCGCCGCACCTGCGCTTGAGTACTGGAGACAACTCAAAGTCGTGGGTTAATAATGAGCGCAGCATTTTGTTCACGTGGAACCAGCGGGATACTCAAGCCAGCTTCCTGGCGGCGGTATTGGGCACGTGGCATCAGGCTCAGATGGCGTCCCGCCGGGTGATGTAGCCGATTTGGAATCCGAAATCTGCTTGCCAGGAGCGAGGGTAGCGGGGCGGATACTCAGCCCGCCTTGGCTGGGGCACCTCGTGGATGAGAACCGTTTCGGGTCGTGGTCGGCCGGCTGCGCCCTGGCAACTACGACGGTTATGGGCGTGCCCTACTCCGGGGGAACGGCATTCGTCGGCAGAAGGCTGCATGGCAGATGGCGGCCACTGCGGTTGCGGTCTGCCGGTACCGCACCACCGCGCTCACGCCAGACCGACGTCGCCTGGACATGAGAGCGCAACCGCTCCGACCAAGCGCTTGTCGCGAACAGCAAGGACATGAAACGGGCCCGGACGTGCGATCGTCCGGGGCCCGCATCGTCATGCCGCTACGCCTCCGGCAGGCTCTCGATCTGCTTGCCCAGCCGGGCAATATCCGCTTCCGCCTTCGCCAGGCGGCCGCGGATCTTCTCGACGACGTGGTCCGGCGCCTTGCCGATGAACGCCTCGTTGCCGAGCTTGCCCTCCGCCTGGGCCTTCTCCTTGCGCGCCGCGTCCAGGTCCTTCGTCAGGCGCTTGCGCTCGGCCGCGACGTCGATGGTCCCGGAAAGGTCCAGGGCGACGGTGGCGCCGGCGACGGGCAGGGTGGCCGTCGCGTGGAAGCCGTCGCCCTCCGGCTGGAGACGCAGCAGCTGGCGGATGGCGGCCTCGTGCGCGGCGAGCGAGGTGCCCGACAGGTCGAGGCGGGCCGGCACCTTCTGGCCGGGCTGGAGTCCCTGGTCGGCGCGGAAGCGGCGGACCTCGGTGATGACCTGCTGGAGGTTCTCGATCTCCGCCTCGGCCGCCGCGTCGCGGAAGCCGCTGTCCTTGGGCCAGTCGGCGACGACGAGCGACTCTCCGCCGGTGAGCGTCGTCCACAGGGTGTCGGTGACGAACGGGACGATCGGGTGCAGCAGCCGCAGGGTGACGTCCAGGACCTCGCCGAGGACCCGGCTGGACACCTTCGCCTGCTCACCGCCGGCGAAGAACGTGGTCTTCGACAGCTCGACGTACCAGTCGAAGACCTCGTCCCACGCGAAGTGGTAGAGCGCGTCGGCGAGCTTCGCGAACTGGTAGTCCTCGTAGTACGCGTCCGCCTGGGCGACGACCGTGTTCAAGCGGGACAGGATCCACCGGTCGGTGGCCGACTGCGCCTCGACGGGCGGGAGTTCGCCCTCGACCGTCGCGCCGTTCATGAGCGCGAAGCGGGTCGCGTTCCAGATCTTGTTGGCGAAGTTCCGGGACGCCTGCACCCAGTCCTCGCCGATCGGCACGTCGGTACCGGGGTTGGCGCCCTTGGCCAGGGTGAAGCGGACGGCGTCGGAGCCGTACTTGTCCATCCAGTCCAGCGGGTTGACGACGTTCCCGAAGGACTTCGACATCTTCTTGCCGTGCTCGTCGCGCACCATGCCGTGCAGCGCGATCGTGCGGAAGGGGACCTCGCCGTCCATCGCGTAGATACCGAACATCATCATCCGGGCGATCCAGAAGAACAGCAGGTCGTAGCCGGTGACGAGGACGGAGTTCGGGTAGAACTTCGCCAGGTCCGGCGTCCGCTCCGGCCACCCCATGGTGGAGAACGGCCACAGCCCGGACGAGAACCACGTGTCGAGGACGTCAGGGTCCTGCGTCCAGCCCTCGCCCGACGGCGGCTGCTCGTCGGGGCCGACGCACACGGTCTCGCCGTTCGGGCCGTGCCAGACGGGGATGCGGTGGCCCCACCACAACTGCCGTGAGATGCACCAGTCGTTGAGGTTGTCGACCCAGTCGAAGTACCGCTGCGACAGGTCGGCCGGGTGGATATCGACCCGCCCGTCCCGCACCGCGTCGCCCGCCGCCTTCGCCAGCGGCTCGACCTTCACCCACCACTGGAGCGACAGCCGCGGCTCCAGCGTCGTCTTGCACCGCGAGCAGTGCCCGACGGAGTGCGTGTACGGGCGCTTCTCCGCGACGATCCGGCCGTCGGCACGCAGGGCCGCGACGATCGCCGAGCGCGCCTCGAAGCGGTCCAGGCCCTGGAACGGGCCGTGGACGGTGATGACGCCGCGCTCGTCGAGGACCTCGATCGAATCCAGGCCGTGGCGCTGACCGATCGCGAAGTCGTTCGGGTCGTGGGCGGGGGTCACCTTGACCGCGCCGGTGCCGAACTCGGGGTCGACGTGGGCGTCGGCGACGACCGGGATCGACCGGTCCGTCAGCGGCAGCTTGATCCGCTTGCCGATCAGGTGCGCGTACCGCTCGTCCTCCGGGTGCACCGCGACGGCGGTGTCGCCGAGCATCGTCTCGGCGCGGGTGGTCGCGACGACCAGCGTCTCGTCGCCGTCGCCGTACTTCAGCGAGACGAGCTCGCCGTCGTCGTCCTGGTAGTCCACCTCGATGTCCGAGATGGCCGTCAGGCAGCGCGGGCACCAGTTGATGATCCGCTCGGCGCGGTAGATCAGCTCGTCGTCGTACAGCTTCTTGAAGATCGTCTGGACAGCGCGGGACAGCCCCTCGTCCATGGTGAATCGGTCGCGGCTCCACGCGACGCCGTCGCCCAGGCGGCGCATCTGCCCGGCGATCTGCCCGCCCGACTCCGCCTTCCACTTCCACACCCGCTCGACGAACGCCTCACGCCCGAGGTCGTGGCGCGACTTGCCCTCCTTGGCGAGCTCGCGCTCCACGACGTTCTGCGTCGCGATGCCGGCGTGGTCCATGCCCGGCTGCCACAGCGTCTCGAAGCCCTGCATGCGCTTGCGCCGCGTCAGCGCGTCGATCAGCGTGTGCTCGAAGGCGTGCCCCAGATGCAGCGACCCGGTGACGTTCGGCGGCGGGATGACGACCGTGTACGCCGGCTTCTCGCTCTTCGCGTCCGCCTCGAAGTAACCCCGCTCTACCCAGCGCTCGTACAGCGGTACCTCTACCTCGGCCGGCGCGTACTGGGTCGGCAGTTCGGGGACGCTGTTCGGCCCGCTGTCGGGGCGCTGAGAGTTCTCGGTCACGCGCGCCAGTCTAGGGCCGCGCGGCGGCCGCCTCGTCCGGGCTTCACCCCTGCGGGGGCGGGGGCCGGGAACGCGGAAGCCGCGCGGGCGACGATTCATGTGTGACCAAGAACGCGGCCCGCGCGGCCGATGTCAGCATACCGCTCCGCACTGTGGGGCTCGTCACGGTCGATGAGTCGGCGTGACGCTACGGGGCCGGGGAGATCGGTGGCCCCTCCATCTCGCGGGCTCCATGGCTCACGTCGTACGGACTCGGATCTGAGTACGAAGGCGCAGTGCCATGTTGGCGACGCGACGGCCGCAGCTCCGTCGACGTCTCCATGTCTGATCCGCCGCTCGCGCGGCTGTCGGTCTCGGCAAGGAGTCCCTGCAGGCGGGCCTCGGCCCTGTCCGCAATGCCTCGATCGCGGACCGCGTCTTGGGTGTCACCTGCCGCCTCCGACTTCTCGGCGGCGGTCCTGGTGGCTCGCGCCGCTGCAGCGGACTTGCGCATGGCGTCCCGCAGCGCCGCGTCGGAGAGGTGAGCGTAGGGACGGGTGGTCGTCGCCGCACGCCCCGATGACGGTGTCGGGTTCTCGAGCTCCGTCGGGGCCTGCAGGTCGGTCGGCCGCGGAGCGTCCGCGTCGTGCGGCTCGGAAGCTCTCGACGCTCGAGGGGCGGGCAGATCCTCTATAGCTCCACGCACCTCTGCGGGGACCGCGCCTGCGGGAAGTTCGGTCAGGATCATGCGCTCTTCGGTGCCGTTCTCGATCTCGCGAACAAGGCCCGCGACCGCACGGTCCAGTTGCTCCTGCTCTGAGACAACCTCTCCCCCACGCGCCCGGTCAGCGTCGGTTTCGTATACCGCCAGCGGCAGAAAGAGGTGAGACTCCTTCTTGTCCCGCGACATCATCGTGTAGAGGGCGTTCGCCTGCGCGCCGGGGCCGTACACCAGGGCGTCCTCAACGGTGAGGCCCTGGGACTTGTGGCCGGTGATCGCGTAGCCGAGGCTCAGTCCGCCCTGGGCGATGTAGTCGGGGGCGACCCACTCGGCGACGTCTCGGTGGCCGTCGGCATTCTTCTCGCGCCACTCGACCAGGACCCGCCGGTCCTCGTCCACGGCTCGCACGACGCCGCGGAGACCGTTGAGCACGTCCTCGCTCTCGCCTCGGCTCCGCTTGCCCCGGTAGTCGTTCACCCGGAGGAGCACCTGGTCGCCAACGGACAGCGTCAGCTCGCCCCCGCCCGGCAGCGAGTACGCGTACTCGGGACCGGTGAGATCGCCGTTGGCCTTCCGGAGGGCGCGGGCGCCGAGGTTCAGCTCGTCGACGATGTCGTTGGTGGCGGCGAGCATGAGGAGTTGCCGTACGGCGGTGTGGTCGTCGGTGTGCGCAGCGCGTTTCTCGGACCAGACGGCGAGCATGGCGGCGAGGGTCTCGTCCTTGTCCGCGAGGGCGTGGACACGGCCGGTTCGGGCGAAGGTGCGGAGGGCATCGACGCGGTTGTCGTCGCGCCACAGCTCCAGCGCTCGGCGCTCGGCCAGGTCCTTCTGCCGGTAGTTCTCGGTGAGGCTGAGCCCGTCGACCAGGTGGTGCACGGCGGCGAAGGAGCCGCCGATGCCGGGCGAGTGCAGTTGCTTGGGGTCGCCGATGCCGACGACCTTCGTGCCGGTCGTCGCGGCGTGCGCGAGCAGCTCGGCGATGTCGCGGTCGTCGCACATCGCGGCCTCGTCGACGACCAGTACGTCGACGCCGTTGAGGCCGGTGCCACCCGCGCGGATGCCGGTGAGCCAGGACGTGAGGGTGCGGGACTCGATGCCGGCCTCGGCCTTGAGGTTCGCCGCGGCGACGGCCGCCGTGCTTGCGCCTGCGACAACGAGTCCGTCAGCCTCCCATGCCTGACGGGCGGTGTTCATGATCGTGGTCTTGCCCGAGCCGGCGACGCCCACGACGGCGTCGACCCCGTGTCCGGCGGTCAGCAGCCGCTCGAGAACCGCGCGCTGCTCGTCGGAGAACGCGAACGTGCCGCCGTGCTGGGCCTCGACGGTGGACAGGGCCATGTCGACCGTGTCGCGGCCGACCACGGCCGTCCGCTCGTCGAGTCGGGTCGTGGCCTCGGTGACGATCCGGGTCTCCGCAGCGACGACGTCCGCCGTCGTGTACCGGTCGGCGTGCGCGAAGTGCTGGGCACCGCGCGGGGTGAGCTGGACCGCGTATCCGGCGTGCCGCAGGACTGCGTCGGTGAGCTGCTCGCCCTCTTCGGCGGTGGCGACCCCGTACGGAAGCGCGTCGAGGACGGCGGCGATCGCGGCGGCGTGCGTGAAGTCCTTGGAGTGGCTGGTCAGGCCAGTCTTGGGGTCGAAGACGTGGGCGCACAGCTCGTCGAGCCCGAGGTTCTGGTCCGCGCGAATCCGCTCCATCGCGTCGGCCGCGATGGCGTCGGGGTCGTCGCCGGCCGCGCGGCCCTCGGCCTGCCAGTACGAGCGCAGGACGTCGTCCCCGACCCCGGCGGCCTCGCCGTTCTTCGCGGCCTTGGACGCCGTCGACGCGGCGGTGCGCTCGCGCGTCGTCGCGCTGTCGTAGTCGATGCCGAGCTTTGTCAGCAGGTCCCGGACCTGGCTGTCGCGCTTGCTGAACAGGCGGATCGTGGCCTCGGGGATCGCCGCGATCTCCCACGCGCCGGTCCGCTCCTCGCGACGGAAGCCGATGCCGAACTCGTCGGTCAGCTCCCGGCGGATGCGCGCGTTCATGAGGGACTGCGTCGCGCGGGCATGACGGTGGAGGTCGCGGCCTCCACCGGCGACGGTGGACCACTGGCCGTCCGTCCCCTTGACCATGTTGGCCAGGGTGAAGTGCAGATGGAAGTGCGGGTCACCGTACGGTGCGCCGTCCACGGGACGGGCCGCGCGGTGCACCATCATCCAGCCGGAGAATCCGCTCGTCCCGACCGTCGCCGCCTCCTCGCCGTCACCGTGGCGACCGCGCATGCCGTAGGCCGTCCACCGCTCCAGCGCGGTGATGGACTCGCGGCCGGCGGAGGTGTAGATGCCCTCGACGCGGGTGGCTATCTCCTCCGGCGCGTAGGCGAGGAACGCGGACTTCGACTTCGCGAGGTCCAGGGTGACGTCGGCGCCGAGGTTGCCGACCTGGACGCGGCCTTCGAGGAGGGCGGCCTTGATCTCCTCGGCGTCCCACACGTCCCCAGGTACGAGCCCGGCCGCGGTGGCCATGGCGACGGCCTCGCGTACGTCCATGGGCAGGTCGCGAAGGCGGCGTTCGCCCTCGCGCGTGGTCTGGGTGTAGCGCCGCTTCATGGACGCCGAGGCGAACAGGTCAGCGGGCTCTCGGCCGGTCTCTGCGACGCGATCCCCGATCGCTCGGAGGAGTGGGCGCGCGTCTAGGCGGCCACCCGCCTCGGCGGTCATGGCCTTCTCCACCGCGTCCTCGCCGTACAGGTCGACGGCATCGATTTCGACGGCGTCGGCGAGCTTGAGCAGCGTGGACGCCGGGACGCGATGCGACTCCCCGAACCGCTTCAGCTGGCCTTCCATCCGCCGGAACGCGTCCCGCTTGCGCTGGGAGTCCAGCAGCGACGCGGGGTCCACGCTGCGCTCGGCGGCAGCGCGACGAATCGCGCGGACCATCGGGGCCGCGGGGAGCTTCGCGGCCGACGCGATGGCGAGCTTGGGCTCGACGAGGGTCTGGCCGGTTCGGGGGGCCTCGCCGTGCATGATGCGACGGGCGGCCTGGAACTGCTCGGGGGCGAGGAGGCTTCCGGGCTCGATGCCGAACTCGGTGAGGCCGCCGCCGATCCATACGAGGGGGCGTTCGCCGGCGTCCAGGTGGTAGTCGACCTGGCCGTCAACGGACGCCCGCGGAAGCGTCTGCTCGCCGTACAGCTCGCGGGCGTCGAGCCCCGCCGCTGCGGCAACCTCGACGGCGTCGAACCCTGCGAGCCTCGCCGAGCCGGCGCTGCGGGTGAGCCCACGAGCGCGGAAGAAGGCGCGCTTGGCCTCGCGCGAGCCGAGCAAGGTGGCGACGGGCGTACCAGCCGCTTCGGCCTGGACTTCGACGGCTGCGACGAGCGGGGCCACGTCGACCGTCGTGTGCTTCCCACAGCCGTGGCCGCCGGTCAGGCGGTACTCAACCTGCTCGTCGGACGGACCGATCATGGTCACCCAGCCCAAAGGCCCGCGCACCTCCCGCACAACGAGGACTGGTTTCAGCCAGCTTGGCCGATTGTATCGTCACGAAGTGACGATACCTTGGTCCTTGAATTGCGGTCTCCGCGCAGCATGGCTCTCCATGTAGAACCGCAAGGAGCTCTCGAACGTCTCACCTACGACGAACGGGGGTCGTATGACCGGAGAGCCCAACGGCGCTGTCGATCGCACCTCGGAAAATTTGAACGACGCTCTTGGAACAGTCACCAGTGAGCTGGTTCGGGCCGACGCGAAAGCGAACATCGCCCTCGCTTTGAGTAGCGTCGGCCTGGGTTTCGTCGTCACTCGGGACCACAGCGATCAGGCTCTCGCCGTGCTCATCATTGGAGCGCTCGGCGCCACATGCCTGATGGTCGCCAGTGTGGTGCTGCTCATGACGGTCCGCCCTGTGCACATCGACGATGTCTCGGCCGAGGGCTGGTCGCGCTGGGCGGTCATGCAACCCGCCGCTTTGCGAGCTCATATGCGCATCGATCTCCGGGCCGAGCGTGTCGCGTTCCTAGCCCGTGCCGTGAAAGCCAAGTTCCGAAAACTCCGCATCGCCGTGAACTTCATACTGGCCGGAGTGGTGTTGCTGTTCGTGGCGGGCCTGCTCGCGCTTCTCTTATGAGACAGGCTCGCGAGAGGGCACGAGCTGACTGCTGTGCGGATGCAGCACGCAATCAGCCGTCAGGATGCTGACGCGCAGACTTGAGGATCAGGTTCCAGGTCGGCCGGGAGTAGGCCTTCTCAGCCTGCTCCTGGAGCTGGGGGATCAGCTCGGCGTTCGTCGCACCCGGGTTCGCCGCGATCGCCTGCCGTGCGAGGGTCAAGCGCTCGTCTCCCTGGTAGGGGTAGGCCACCCCGCGTCGGCCCGCAGGCCTGCCGCCGGCGTGGCCGCGGCCCTTGCGCTCCGCCACATACCGCCACAGCCGCCAGCGCTTCCACTTCGGGCGCCGGCGGGTGGGGAGCTCGTCCCAGTCGTCGGGCTCGGGCCAGCCCTCGGGCGGGTTCTGCACGTAGTGGGAGACAGTGGCGGAGTTGGCGAAACCGCAGACCTTCGCCGCTTCGGCCGGCCCGACGAGCTCGTCGGGGTCGCCGTCGAGCTTCGGCGGGTTGGTGGTGTTCGCGGCGGCGCGGCGGCGCTGGAGTTCGTGGTGCCAGGTCGCCCAGGCGTCGGCGTCCCAGTGCATGACGCCGTTGACGGTCTTCGCGACGGGCGGATGCCCGTTGTTCGCCCGGTCGCTCCAGAGGTTCTGGAGGGTGGGTTCGCTGAGCGCGTGGACCTTGCGCAGGTCGGCTCTCGAGTAGAGCGTGCGGTCGGCATCGCTGGCCACGGTCGACTCCTGTTTAGGGTGCTGATCACTCGATGGAGCACCGCGAGGTCTCCAGACGCGACGACCCGGCTGGCTGCGTACCGGTCGTAGCATGGGACATGTTCTTTCTGGTGAGAGAACACGGACGGCCAGCGCCTTGTTGCCCCTTGCGCGCTGGCCGTCATCCTGCCTTGGTTTTAATTAAACCACTTTGCTCCCGATCTGCGCGTCCCACTTCGCTACTCGGCGAGTGCCTCCAGCAAACCTGACATTCCAGGGTCAGGCGTCGAACTCCCACCAGGCGGCACTTCGGCCCGGAAGTGGGGCTGGCGACTTCAGTGCCGTGCCCTTCCGGACAGCGTCCGCCGTCTTCTGCGAGACCGGTCCAAGTCGAGGCCTCCACTCGGCCTCTCGCTTCATCTGGGCCTTCAGCCGCTCGACATGGCCGCTGAAGCTTCGCGCCGAGGGTGAGCCGTGCAGCTCCCGATGGCATGGGCCGCAGAAGACCCCCTCATCGAACGGCTTCCTCTTCGGCGAGTTTCCGCAGCCTGCACGGCTACATCCCCTGTTGCGCATCCGTCCCCCCGATTGATGCGTAGTACACAACTCAACTACAGAGCCCATTGCAGCAGACGGTGGTCGACGGTGTCCTGTGATCAGGACTTTCTCAGCGGAACGAACGATCACGCTGGTCGCGAGACCCGTCCTCGCCGAAGCAGGCTCGGGACCCGCCCAAAGGACGGTCCGCGCTTCGACAACGCGGCCGCACCACGGGCGCGGGTCGTGAGGGACGAGCGGCTCGCGGGTCGTCGCGCCTGCGCGACGACATGGGCTGCCGCGCCCCCGCGGGGCGCGTCCTCAGCGGCCACCCGTCGATATCGGGGCCGGCTGCGATGAGCGCACCTGGCCCGCTTCGCGTCGATGCGGCGCCCACCGCCGGCCCGGGGGAAGCCTCTGCCCCCCGGACCGGCGGCCTCATGATCACCCGCGATGAAGCGTGTGGCGCCCGGCCGGGTCCGCCTCGGCCAGCCCGGCACGCTCCCGCCAGGCCCGCCGCACGGCGCCCCGGAGCGCGTCCCCGTCCTCGCCGACGAACCACCCGCGGCGCAGATCGCGGGCGAGGTCCCGGAACGCGTCCGGGTGCATCGTGGCGAGCGTGTCGTCCAGCAGGGTCAACTCGGTCGGCAGCATCGCCTGGACCGTGTCGCCCGGCTCCGGTGCGCCGAGGGTGAAGTACCAGACGAGCGCCATGGTGGCCTCGTCCGCGGACTCCGGCCCGCCGAACGGGCCGACGACGACCCCGGGGCGGGCGTCGAGTTGGCGGCCTCGGAGCCACGGGCCGGCCACGACGAGCGTGGCGGTGGTGAAGTCCTTGACGGTGGGGGTCTCGCGCATGCCGAACATCTCGCGTCCTGTCTGGTGAGAGTTCCGCCGGGGCCGGTCGACCCCGGCGGCGCGCCGATCAGGGGTTGCCCTCCCCTTGCGGCACTATTAATTAAGCCACGTTTTAGCTGACGGGGGAAGCGCCGACAGCTTCACCCCGACGCTCCGCAGCTGCGAGCACGACCCGGGCGATGTCCCGGCCCGCCTCGATGACCCGCACGGCGGATTCATGGATCGGGGGCTTCTTGCCCGCGGCGACGACGCCCGCCAACTGCGGCACGTCGGCCGGACCGGGCGTGACGCCGAGCATGAGCGCGGCAACGTGCGCCGCCGAGGCGACCTCGGCGGCCCGCTGCCCGGGAATCAGGGCGTCCTCCTCGTCGATGCGCCGCCACGCGTGCCCGTACAGCAGGACGCGCGCGGCGTGTTCCGCGGTCACACGGTCGAAGTCGTACCCGCCGGAGCGCTCGGGGTCCTCGCCGTACGCCTCCCGGTACTGGTCGACCAGGAGGTCACGCACGACCTCCGCCGCGTGCGGGACGGCAGCGGGCTGCTCGTACGCCTCGCCGTCGGTCTGGCTTACGTCGAACACGGGCCCGGCCTTGAAGCCGGAGACCCGCCGACCCTCGCGCTCACCGTCCACGGGCGCGGCCTCGGGCTGCGACTGCTGGCGGCCGTCGCCCGCAGCCGTCGCGGCCTGGTCGGCTTCCGACCTTCGCCGAATCGGCGTCCAGATACGGATGGACGTAGACCCCTTCGCGGGGAATCGGCCGGCCTTGCGCCACTCTCCGGACGACCGCACGTCCGTGGCGTCAGGCAACTGCGCGGCGATGACGACGCAGTTGACGGCGCTCCGGTCGGCCAGGGTCGCGGCGGTGCGCATCACGCCCGTCCAGAACTCTTCGCTCGCGACCATCGCGCCGTACGCGCGGTCCATCACCATTTCCAGCTCACCGCGCATCCTGGCGCTGTAGGCGCGGCGCTCTTCGTCGGTCATTTTCAGCTTGCGGGGCATGCTGCACCCTCCTGGTGAGAGATGGATCTTCGAGACCGTCCGGGGCATTACCCTCCCCGTCCGGCATATTTAATTAAACCATGTTATGCACGAACCGGCAATGCGCGACGTCAGCACCGGGGCTCGCATCCGCGGCTCGGCCGACGCGCCTCTCGGCCGGTGGGGCGGCCGGGCACTCCCCAGCCACCCCACCGTCACCTCACGCCGCTACCGGCCCGCGCTCGGCAACGCGGCATCGGGTAAGGAAGGTCTGCGCCGTCTCGCCGTACACGCCGTGGTCCTTGACCGTGCCGGTCAACTCGACCTCGTCACCCTGGTCGGGAACATCGGCGGCACTGCTGAACCAAATGAACACGTTCCCGTCGCCGTCCTGGAACTTCACCAGCCGACGCCGCTGCGACTGGTAGCCGTACGTGCGGCCCTCCAACTCGATCACGGTCGTGACAGTCGCGTTCCTGGTAAGCCGTTCCCCCACCGCACCCTGCGGTCGGCTGCTCCGGGCCGCCTGCTCGGCGGCCTCCCTGCCCTGGTCGCGGCGCCACCCGGCGATGGCCGACACCAGGGTCGGGAGGTGGCGCGGGGCGACGGTCTCGTCCTTGGTCAGCTGGCCGACCTTGTGGCGGTAGTCGGAGAGGCTGCCGTACCCCTCGACCGCCCACGCCCTCACCGCAGCAGCGGTCCGCGGGGCGTCCTGGTCGGCGTCGAGTCCGTCGCGCCACTCCTGCGGCGCCTTGCGGTCGAAGAAGTACGCCTCGACGCCGTCGGCGGTCGGCATGGCGTGCGTCCACTCCTCCGAGCGGGCGTAGAAGCGGCCCTCGGCCTTCACGATGGCGGCGGTCACCCGCAGCACCTCGAGCACGGCGACCCGCAGGTCGGCGGGATAACCGCCCTCGCCGCCGTCCTCGTCCCAGTCGGCGTCCTTCAGCCTGCCGAACCGCCACAGCGCCTCAAGGCCCTTGATCGGCAGCCCGGTGTACGGCTCGACGCACGTCGTGCCCAACTGCGCCATCTCGCCGCTCTCGTGGCGCGCGAGGTAGGTCGCGGTGCGGTGGCGGGCGACGGCGCACCCATGGCAGAGGTTCGCGACGGCGCGGTACCGGCTCGCGGCCTCGGCGTCCCGCTCGGACAGACCAGGGAACAGGCTGGTGATCGTCTCGCCCTCGTCGTCATGGTCGAGCCGGGCGACGACGGTCCAGCCGTCGTGACGCGGAACGTCACCGGCGATCGTCACGGTGACGGTGGGACGCTGCCCGATCAGACGGCCGTCAACGTCGCGGTAGTCGGAGAGGAACGGCTCGGAGACGTCGAGCGCGTACGCGCTGAGGTGGTGGACGGCGGCGCGGGCGTTGGCCGCCTCGACGAGCCGCCGGACGTGGGACTCCGCCGTGGCGGGGACGGAAAACTGCATGGCTGCGCTGGTCATCGCGGGTGCTCCTGCTGGTGAGAGATGCGGGCCCGGCCGCGCGGGTTGCCCTCCGCGTACGGCCGGGGTGGGGGCCGGCTACGGCCCGGGGAGGGGAAGCTGCCGCCCCTCCGACTCGCGCGCTCGCTGGCCGGGGGCGGCGCGACGGCTGCCCCCGGCCTGTGTGCGACTACGCGGTGATGGACCTCGCCGTACGGCCGATCCGCTTGCCGCCGATGTCGGCGCGGCCACCGGCGGACCACCCGGCCCCGTACCCGTTGCCTGTGACCGTGGTGCTACCGCTCTTCCGCGAACGCGGGTACGCCTGGTGGTAGTTGCGGGAGACGACGGCCTTGCGGTCGGCGAGGACCAGGGCCGCGCTGCGGCCGGTCGCGGTCGTCGCGCCGCGCGCCGCCTCCCGGGCGCCGCGCTCGGCCTCCTCGATGCGGTCGCCCACCCGGTTGACGAAGCCGAGGAGCCAGGAACGGCGCCATGCGCGGGCCCCCTGGCCCGGCGGGACGGTCTGGGCGGCGAGGCCGCCGTTCATTTGGAGCAGGAGCGAGGTGTAGAGCAGCTCGACGCGCTGGAGGTCGCTCTCGTACCCGAAGACGTGGACGCTGCGGGCCGGGCCGTCGCCGTTCCGCCCGAGGTGGATCATCTCGCAGCCGAGCGCGGTCGCGATGCGGTGGATGAGCCGGACCCGCTCCATGGCCCAGGGGTTGTCCAGCACGATCTTGCGGTCGGTCGGCACGTCGCCGGACGGGTTCGCGTCGCCGACCATCGCCTGTTCGACGCCGTACTTCGCCATCATCTCGAACGCGCGCTTGCGGGCGAGTTCGGCTTCCGCCTCGGGGGCGCGCGGGTCCTCGGCCTTGGCGAGAAGGGCGCGGATCGTTTCGAGCTTCGCGGACGTCTGTGTGGTGCCCATGCGCGTTCTCCTGGTGAGAGGTTGTCGGCGGCCGGTCGGCCCGCCCGTGTCGGTCGGGGGTTGCCCTCCCCTCTCGACATGTTTAATTAAACCATGTTATGACGTGCGTTGCAACCTCTCACCGCCTATGACCTGCGACTTTCCCCGTACGACCCGCACCCGCTCGGCCGGGCCGCGCCCACCACGACGCCGGGCGGGGTTCCCTCCTCGGTCGGACAGCTCCGCCGTACCAGGGTTCCGGGCGCGGTGTCCTGGCTCGCGCAGCGACCGCGCAGCGGCTCGGCCTGGACGCCGCGCCCGGGTTCCTGGTACGCCCCCTGGGTGTCCGGCCGAGGAGGGAACTCCGCCCCACCCGCGCCCACGACGCGCCCGCACCCGAACAAGCCGCCCCCGCCCCCTCCGAGGGAGGACCCGCCGGAGGCGTGTCCAACACAGGGGAGGTATGCGGTCCGCGACTACCCGGGGGGCGGGGATAGAGCAGCCACACGCCTCAAGGTCGATCCCTGGCATCGCGAGCATCGGGGATCGGATGCACGCTGGAAGGGGATCTGTTTCCGACAGGAGAAGCTCGTGAGTTCGCATCGCCACCATCGAGCCGCCGTCATTTCTGCGGGAGCCGCGCTAGGCGTCCTGCTTACCTGCTCCGCAACCAGCGAAAGGGAACAGTCCCGCTCTCAAGGGGCGGCTGCAAGGCAGCATATTTCCCTGAATGCCGCCGACCCCAGCGAGCCCGGATATGACATGCCGACAACTGAAGAGGACATTGACTACGAAGGGTCGGTTAAGACGAAGGATGAATCATTCGTTCGCTATCCTGACGGCCTGACGGTTCGCATACATAAAGTAGAGCGTCTCCCAGACTCTGCAGGCGTGACATGCACAGATGACGGCGACTGCCAGCCGGGGGTCATTGCGGGGCACGAACTAATACGGGTGGGCGTTTCGATGGAGATGGCAGAGGAATCCGCACCACTACCTCTTGAAGTCACAGGACCCAGCCCCGAGCTCTTCGTAGGCCCGAATCGTGAAGCCACCGAGACAGACTGCGGGTTCAGCGGTGGTGAAATAGAGATGTGCACAGAGACCAGTGAAAATGCCCCGACGCGGGTAGCTCCAGGAAACAAGGTGATTTGGTACAGCACATTCATTGTTCCGGAGGAGAGCAAAGAGATGGCTCTGACGGTCTACCCGGGCGAGTATCTGACTGACTTCACATTCACCGACGTCGAGACCCTTCTCAAGCCTTAGCGGACTGGCCGTTCTTGGGAAAAATCGCGGCGTACGCCCACTAAATCGAAGGCTGAGCGGACAAGCCGCCCAGCGTCTGTCCGGATCGCAAGTCCACGAGGAATCCCTCGATTCGAGATGTCCGCGGACTTGTGCGTATGGTGCGCGCGACAAACACCGATCATGGACAAGACTGGGGGCCCAGGTGGGCACAACTCCGGCAGCAACGGTGAGCGCTGCAGAGCTCCGACGGCGGGTACGCGCGGTCGAAGCGCTCCAGGCGAAGACCCGGGAGGCGGCGGCGGCGAACGTGCTGACCACGCGGAAGGCAGCGGCGAAGGCGGCGCGCGCGAAGGAAGCGGCGGACGTCGCGGCCCGGGAAGCCACCGCCGTGGCGCTGCGACTGTTCGGCAACGACGCCGCTCTGGTCTCGGAACTCCTGGGCGTGCCGACCGAGGAGCTCGAACGCGAGGCGAAGTCTGTTACCGCCGCCCGCGCGAAGGAGGCGATCGAGACGCTCCGGACTCGCGTCGAGCGCCCCCGCCCTGCCCGCACCCGCACCCTACGAGCGGCGGCGCCACCTTCGCCATCGAAGCGCCCGGACTTCACGCCCGACGGCCCCCCTGCCGATGCCGGCTGACGAGCTGAGCCCTGGACTCTTCCCGCTTGTGGTGGTGACGGGCTCCGATCCCGTGGACGAACAGCTCGCCCTCATCGGCGAGCCAACCCCGTTGCGCATACCGGCCGTCGAATGGGCCGCCGGGCTGGCCGACAACTCCGTCCGCGCCCGCTACTGGGCCAAGGTCTACCGCACCTCGTCACCGGACGACTGTTGGTTCTTCCTCGGCGCGATCTCCAGCACCGGCCACGCCAGCTTCCGCGCCGCCTCCCGCCCCGGCCGCACCCGCCGCGGTACCGTCCCCGACCACCTCTACGGCTACCAACTCGCCCACGGCATCATTCCCCGCCTCGGCTGGGGCACCGATCACCCCACCGTCTGCCACACCTGCGACAACCACTCCTGCCAACAGCCCACCCACCTCCGCCTCGGCACACCAGCGGATAACCGCGCCGAATGGCTCACCCGCCGCCGCGACCCGAACAGCCCCCTCGCCGACCTGCGCGGCCCAGCCGGGCGATCCCGCACGATCGGTGCCGCCATCCGCGCCGGATTGGCTAGGAGCGAGTCAAGTACGCAGACGGCAGATCGTGTCAGCGCCGCCGTCGCCGACGGGCGACCGCTCAGCCTGTGGTGACGGCATCCCCTTCGGTTCCGAGAGCCCGCCGCGCAGCCAACTGGAACGCCTCCTCCAGGGGCCTCTTTGCTTCGAAGGCCGCCATGAACCGCTCGTCGTAGTGCTCGAGTTGCCCGATGCCCTGTCCGACCGAGGCGCGGATCCAGGACCCGGTCAGCATCTCCCAGTTCCTCATGGACCGACGCAGTTCCTCAGCAGCAGCCGATACCGCATGGGGGCCGGCCATCGTGACGGCGGCAGACGCCGCGCTGAACTGCGTCCAGGCATCGTGCACGCTGCGGAAGCTGTCCTCCCAGGCTTCAGGCGCCTCATCTCCGTGGAGCGAGTCGGACGCCTTCCAGATCGCGTTGGACAACTGCTTCGTGCACGTCACGAAGTCCGTGTACGTCCCGCGCCGCACGTCTGCGAGCCAGCGCTTCTCGTCAGCACGATGCTGGGCAGCAACAGTTCGAAGCTGCGCTCTGACGGTGAGAAGACCTCCCCCGAGACCGCCTACCGCACCGATCGCGGCACCGAGTATTGCTGCAATGCTCGCGTCCACTTCGCGCCTCCCCCGCTCTGATGGAAGCGGCCTACCCCGGCACTGCCCAGCTCAGTGCTGAACGCCGTGAGACCCGCCCACGAACAATCCGGCCGTCAGGCCGCCTCGGAGAGGGCACGCTGCGGCTCCGCCGCCCCCATCGCCCACTTCACAGCCGCCACAACCTCGTCGTCCGAGGACTCCAACAGGTGCCCGTACCGGTCGACGGTCGTCGTGATCGACTCGTGGCCCAGGCGGGCCTGAATGACGGGCAGGGGGACTTTCCCGGCGATGAGCCACGAGGCGTGCGTGTGGCGGAGGTCGTGGATGCGGGGGCGCTTGGTCAGGCCGGCGGTGTTGGCGGCGTCGAGGGCGGGCTTCCAGCGGTGGGCGAAGAAGACGCCGGAGTGCCAGGCGCCGCCCTCGGGGGCGGTGAAGAGCAGGTCGGTCGGCTGCTTGCCGAGGCAGCGGCGTTGGAAGAGTTGGACCTGCTCGGGGGTGAGGACGAGGGTGCGGCGAGACTTCTTGGTCTTCGGGGAGCCCAGGAACGTGCCGCCGCCCTCACCGCGGCGCTTCCAGGCGCGCTGGACGCGCAGGGTCGGCCGCTTCGAGACGAAGGTGAAGTCCCGCGGCTGCAACGCGGTGACCTCGCCCCAGCGGAGCCCCGTGCTCACCAGCGCGTCGACGATGTCGACGGCGTCCGCGCGCACGTGCTGCCGGAGGACTGCGTACTCCTCCGGCTCGAGGAACACCTCGTCGTCCTCGGTGTCGTTGCCCTTCGGCAGCCTGGTGTGTGCGCAGGGGTTCGCGTCGCGCAGGGCGGGGTCGGCGGTGACGGCCGACTGCAGGATGCTGAACAGCAGGCCGTGGAGGTTGGCGATCGTCTTCGGGGCGTACGGCCGTCGCTTCGTACCCACCGGGTGACCTGGGCCGGGTATCCCGTTCTGCAGGTCCCGGATCCACCGGCTGACGTGGTCACGGCCGAGCTTGGCCCCTCGGTCGGAGACGGAAAGCTCGCCGAACCACGGGATCATGTGGTTGTCAATGAAGCGCGTGTAGTTGATCCGCGTGTGCTCCGATATATCGGTCAGCAGGTCCACGTAGGCGTGGGCGAAGACCGGGAAGCGCTCGGCGTCCGGGAGCGGAGGCTCGTCCGCCGTGACGAAGCCCTTGCCCTTGACCCACCCCGGCGGCCATTGCTGTCCGTGACCGTTGACGAGGTCGCGGAAGCGCTTGGCGGACGCCTCGTCATCGAAGCTCTCACGCTGCCAGTCCCCTGTGCGGGAGCCGCCGGAGCGCCAGATGATCGAGTACGTGAGGCCGCCGTCGGCCCGGCTGTAGGTCTTGATCGAAGCCATACCGAGCATCGTAGGAGGGGGCCGGTGTGGCGAATGTGTGGCGAAACCACTGGAGGCATGCCTCGATACGACCTGTTTTCGCAGGTCAGATCGATTCTGCATGGGTGGGGCGGGTGGGACTCGAACCCACGGCCGACGGATTATGAGTCCGCTGCTCTAACCGGCTGAGCTACCGCCCCGTGTCGGCGTGGCGCGTACATATGTGCGCGCCGTCTGCCGCAGCATAGCCGTTCATACGATCTGTTGCCTCGGATGGTCGACATCGCCATGACCAGGAGGACTGCGGGGGCGGGCGGGTGGTTCCGGGCGGGGCGGAAGTCACACGAACGGGGACGAACGGGGGCACGAGAAGAGGGCCCCCGCGGGGGCCCTCCCGTTTCTGCTCCTCCGACTGGACTCGAACCAGTAACCTGCCGGTTAACAGCCGGCTGCTCTGCCAATTGAGCTACAGAGGATCGCGCTCCCCCGACTGGACTCGAACCAGTAACCTGCCGGTTAACAGCCGGCTGCTCTGCCAATTGAGCTACAGGGGATTGCTGCGGTGCGGCCGGTACACACCTGCCTGGGTGAACCCGGGCGGCGTGCTGCGGCTGCGACACATACATTAGCGCAAGCAGGGGGGTGCTTCGCCAATCGGTATCGCTGCGGGCCGCGGGCTCTCGGAGAGCCGCCCCGGACAGGGGTGATCTCGTGTCCGGGGGGGTAGGCGGCACCCGCAGACGATCGCTGGAGAAGAACCGAAGGGTGGCAGGCATGCGGTACCGACTTTCGTTCGTCGTCGGACTGGCCCTGGGCTACGTGCTCGGCACGAAGGCCGGCCGTGAGCGCTACGAGCAGATCCGGAAGTCCGCGCGGCAGGTCGCGCAGAACCCTGCCGTGCGCAACGCCGCCGAGTCGGCGGCGCAGAACGGCCGGCAGGTGGCCGGCAAGGCGTACGGCGTCGTCAGCGACAAGGTGGGCGACCGGCTGCCGGAGTCCGTGGCCGGACGCGTCCGGTCGCTCCGGGAGCGCAGCGCCCACCGCGGCACGGACGAGTGGGGCACCAACACCTAGAGATCGCCGACAGGCTGCGGAGGGCCGCGCGCCCGCTCAGCCGAGATC
>NZ_JBHWZH010000042.1:0-43639 GCF_042728285.1 Streptomyces sp. NPDC060194
GCCCCTCACGGCGACGGGACCGTCAGCGGGGCATCAGGGCGAAGACGCCCCAGCCCAGGTACTCGCGGCGGTACGCGGCGTACCGTGCGGGGTCCTCGGTGAGCTCGGTGCGCAGGGCGGGGGCGAGTTCGTCGTCGGGGTGGGTGTCGAGCCAGCGGCGGATGCTGAGCCACTGGGCGGCCTGGTAGCGGTCCCAGCTGTCCTGGTCGGCGAGGACCATCTCGACGACGTCGCAGCCGAGTTCGCCGAAGCGGGTGAGGAGGGCCGGGAGCGTCAGGAAGTCCCCGCCGCCGGCGCACGCGTCGACGGTGTCCTGGTCCGGGGGGTCCCGGCGCCAGTAGGGCTCGCCGATCAGCAGCATGCCGCCGGGGCGGAGGCTGCGGCGCAGGAGGTCGACGGTGCCGGGGACACCGTCGCCGATCCAGGTCGCGCCGACGCACGCGGCGAGGTCGACGGGCTCGTCGGCGACGTGGCCGGCGGCGTCGCCGTGGACGAACGCGACCCGGTCGGCGACGCCGAGTTCGACGGCGCGGGCCCGGGCCCTCGCCGTGAACACGGTGCTGATGTCGACACCGGTGCCGACGACGCCGTGGTCCCGCGCCCAGGTGCACAGCAGTTCGCCGGAGCCGCTGGCGAGGTCGAGCACGCGCGTCCCGGCGGGCAGCCGCAGCGCCCGCCCGAGTGCGGCGAGCTTCTCTGCGGTGATCGGGTTGTGGATGCGGTGGCCGCTCTCGCGGATGGTGAACTCACGTGGAAGATCCACTTCCGGGGGTCCTTACGTTCGACGAGGTCATGGCGGTCGAGGGGAACGGCCTGGTGGAGTGGGCCGTCGCTGCGTGGACCGTCATCGAGATGCACCTCGTCGGGAGTGGGGACCGCGGACCCCGCAGAGGCTAGGTCGCCCCCCGCCCCGCGTCCACCGGATTACGCGCCCGCCTGCAGCCGCAGCCCCGCCAGCGTCAGGTCCAGCGCGGCGCGGAACTGCTCGATGTCGTCGTGGCCGTCGAACTCGTCGACGATCTCGTGCACGAACGGGAACTCGCGCGGGTCGAGCGCCCGCCAGGTCTCGGCGAACCGACCGAGGAACGCGTCTCGGTCGGTGACGCCGTCGAGGACCTCCGCCGGGGGTTCCTGCCCGAGGTCGACCGCGGAGCCGACGACGACCGTCGTGATCGCCGAGACGGCGTGGAACCGCTGGCGCGCGGTGAGCCCCATCCGCAGGGTGGGCTGCCCCAGCTTCTCGTACAGGCGCAGCGCGTTGCCCTGGATGTCGGTGTTGCGCATGAAGTAGGCGCCGAGCCAGGGGCGCGCGAGGATCGCGTCGAACAGGGTCAGCGACATCATGCGCAGGTCGTCGATCGGGTCACCGCTGGGCTCCAGCGCCTCGAAGTCGGCGAGGACGCCGCCGATGACGTGGTCGGTGGCGCGGTCGAGCAGCTCGTCCTTGCTCGCGACGTACCAGTAGATGCTCGCGACGCCGCCGCCGAGGCGCTGGGCGAGCGCGCGGAAGGTGAGCGCGGAGGGCCCGGCCTCGTCGAGCAGTGCGACGGCCTCGGTGAGCACGGACTCCATCGAGTGCGAGGCCCGGCGGCGGCCGCTCTCGGCGGCGCGGGTGTGGTGGCGCGGCATGGGCTCCGCCCTTCGTCAGCATCGCGGTTTGCATCTCTATCGAACGCCGTTCTATCGTAGCTCATGGAACACCGTTCGATAGTCGATCGGCGTTCGACAGTGAGAGGAGCGCCGCCATGACGACCGCCGACCTGAAACACCCCGCCACCCGTACGTACACCTCCCTGCGCGCCGCCTGGATCCCGCTGGCCGCGCTCTGCCTGGCCTTCTTCGTCGAGATGGTCGACAACACGCTGCTGTCGATCGCCCTGCCCACCATCGGCCGCGACCTCGGCGGCGGCACGACCGCGCTGCAGTGGGTCACCGGCGCGTACTCGCTGACCTTCGGCGGGCTGCTGCTCACCGCGGGGTCGGTGGCCGACCGGCTCGGCCGCCGCCGGGTGCTGCTCGTCGGGCTCGCCGTGTTCGGCGGCTTGAGCCTGTGCGTCGTGTGGGTGACCACCGCCGGCGAGCTGATCGCCCTGCGCGCCGCGCTCGGCGTCGCCGCCGCGGCGATGGCCCCGATCACGAACTCGCTGGTCTTCCGGCTCTTCGACGACAAGGCGCTGCGGATGCGCGCCATGACGGTGATGATCGTCGTGGGCATGTCCGGCTTCATCCTCGGCCCGCTGATCGGCGGCACCGTGCTCGCGCACGTGCGCTGGGAGTGGCTGCTGGTCGTCAACGCGCCGATCGCCGTCCTCGCCTGGTTCGGCGTGCGCCTCGGCGTCCCCGCCGACCGGCCCGAGGACCTGACCCGCGACCGGCTCGACGTGCCGGGCGCCGCGCTGAGCGTCGCCACGATCGGGTTCGCCTGCTACGCGCTGACCAGCGGCGTCGAGCACGGCTGGCTCTCCGCGGCCACCCTCGGCTCGGTCCTGGGCGCGGTCGTCGCGGCCGTCGCCTTCGTCCGCCGCGAGCGCCGCACCGCCTCCCCCATGCTGGACCTGAACCTGTTCCGCAACGGCACCGTCCGCGGCGCCGCCGTCGCCCAGATCGGCACGTCCGTCGCGATGGCCGGGGTGATGTTCGGGCTGATCCTGCACTTCCAGTACGCCTACGGCTGGAGCCCGGTCAAGGCCGGCCTCGCGAACCTGCCGCTGATCGTCACCATGCTGCTCGCCACCCCGCTGTCCGAGGGGCTCGCCCGCCGCTACGGGCACCGCGTCGCGTGCCTGGTCGGCGCGGGCTGCCTGGCCGGTGCGCTCGCCGGCCTGTCCTGGGGCGTCGAGCACGGCTACCTCGTCATCGCGTGCTGCATGGTGCTGATGACGCTCGGGCTGCGGACCGTCATGACGATCTGCGCGGTCGCGCTGGTCGACGAGATGCCGGCGAACCGCACCTCGATGGGCACCGCCCTGAACGACACCGCGCAGGAGGTCGGCACCAGCATCGGCACGGCCGTCGTCGGCACGCTCATCGCCGCACTGGTCACCACCCAGCTCCCGCCCGGTGTCTGGAGCAGCGGCCTCGTCGCGTCCTTCTTCCACGGCGAGCGGATCGCCTACGGGGTGCTCGCCGTCGTCGTCGGCCTGATCGCGGGCATCGGCGCGCTGAACCTCACCGACTCCCGCAGCGTGGAGGAGCACGCCCCCGCCGAGGCGGCCTGATCCGGGGCCTGATCTACGGTGGCTCCCATGAGCAGCGACGGTGTGGTGGCGGACGGGGCGGTCCGGGCGGCGTGGGACGCGTGCGGGGCCCTCGACCCGGGGGCCTCCGCGGCCTCCCGGGAGGCGGCGGAGGCGCGGGTCGCGGCGGCGGTGTCCGAGTTCGGCCGCGAGGAGGTGTCGCGGGGGACGCTGTTCCTGGTCGGCGTCCTCACCGGCTACCTCGTCGCCGAGCGGCCCGGCGGCGGCGCGCCCTCCGACCCGCTGACCGACCTGATCCCGTCCGTCGTCCGCCGCCTCCCCGCCTTCCCCGCGGCGGCCCCCGAACATGTGCCCATGGCCACCGGCCTGTTGATGGCCGCCGCCATGGGCATGGACACCGTTGCCTGGCGCGACGGCTTCGGCCCCCTGCCCGCCGAGGAGGCCCTCCTCCACGGCTTCGTCCTCCGGCTCCTCGCCGACCTCTTCGACACCCTGGCGGGGCGGCCGGGGGTCATCGACCGGCTGATGCGGGAGACGTTCGCGGCGATGGGTCCGGAGCGGGACTGAACAGGCCCGAAGGGGGCGACCGTTCGCCGCGCACGACCGGAGAACCGGGGCGCTCGCGGTGCGGGGCGGGGTAGCCGCCCCCGACCGGAACCGTGCGGGCCGCGGCCCGGTGGCCGGCGTCGTCATGACGGCTCCCCTCTCCACAGGAGCGCGCCGCCGGAGCGACCCACCGCGCGCGTCCCCGACCGCACCCTGTCGTACCCTCCGCCCATGCCGATCCTCAGAGCTGTGCTCATCCTGCTCGGTGCGGGATGCTTCTACCTCGCCTACACCTACATATCCGTCCTGCCGAGCGAGCGCGCCGAGGCACGGCGGTTCCGGAGCCTGGAGGAGGACGGCGTCGCCGTCCAGGCGCGTCTCGTGTCCTTGCAGGCCAGGCCGGGAGACGCCCGTGCCTCCGCCGTGTTCGAGCTGGACGTTCCCGGAGGGGACAACGTCCGCGGAAGGCGATCCGTACGCGTCACGCCGGACCTGCGGGTCGGCGGACTGCACCCCGCCGTCCGGCACCGGCAGTTCCCCGACCGCTTCGAGTTGGGGACCGCGGCCGACATGGCCCGCATCCGCCGGCACCACGAGAGCGCACCGCGCACCGCGTTGCGCTGGTCCGCCACCGCGATCGCGCTCGGCACCGCCCTGGCGCTGACGTCCGCCCTGGTCTAGGACCGCGACGGGACGCGGTGGCGGTGTGCGCCGGGCGGCACCGAGGGTCCGCTCTGCGGGCAGCCGCTCCGGTCGCGGACCCGGTGCGCTGGTCGCGATCCGCCGTCACACCTTCGGCGCCGGGTCCTCCGTGCGGTAGACCGAGACGTGGGAGCGGGAGTCCGCGGTGAAGGGGGTGCCGGTCCAGTCGGCGTGGCGGGATGCGAGGGTGAGGCCCGCGAGCTGGGCCATCAGGTCGAGTTCGGCGGGCCAGATGTAGCGGTGGGGGCTGCGGAAGAGTGTCGCCTCGCGGCCGGAGTCGGGGTCGAAGCGGAAGTGGTGGGAGACGACGTGCTGGTGCAGGACGTCGTAGGTGTCGAGGCCGACGTAGCTGGGCGTCGATTCCCAGACCATCGCCTGCTGGCCCGGCGGAAGTCTGCGTAGTTCGGGGACCCACAGCTCGACGACGAAGCACCCGCCGGGGGCGAGGTGGCGGGCGGCGTTGCGGAAACAGGCGACCTGCTCGGCCTGGGTGAGCAGGTTGGAGATGGTGTTGAAGACGAGGTAGACGAGTGTGAACTCACCGGGGACACGGGTGGTGGCCATGTCGCCGAGGACGACCGGGACGGTGTTCTCGTCCACCTTGGTGCGCAGCCGGTCGAGCATCGGCTGCGACAACTCGATTCCGGTGACCGGGACTCCGCGTTCCGCGAGGGGGACGGCGACGCGCCCCGTCCCGACGGCGAGCTCCAACGCGCTGCCGCCCGAAGCCAGTTCGACCAGGCGGTCCACCGTCGGGCCGAGGACTTCGGGGGCGAACATGCCGGTGCCGGGGGTGTCGTAGGCCTGTGCGGCGCGGGTGTCCCAGATCTCGTCATCGGTCATGGGCGTCGACGATTGTCCGCACCGCCGGGAGCGTCAACACGTTATGTCGGCAGGGGAGTTACCCCGGGTGGCCCGTCGGCGTCGAATTGCGGTGGCCCGCGCGGCCCGCACCTGCGACGATGCGCACCGATCGTCCGACGGAGGGTGCTTGTTCGTCTTCATCTGCAGGGGGTGCGGGGCCGAGCTGACCGCGCCGGTGTCCCAGGTCCCGCTGCCCGCGCACGCGCGGCAGTCGTTCGGGAACGGGGTGCGGCTGCCGGTCCTCATGGAGCCGGGCACGTTCGCCGTGGACCCGGAGGTCGGCGCACTGCCGTTCAGGTCGTACGGGGAGCTGCGGCCGAGTGCGGCGGCGGGCCTCGGGCCCTACGCGCTCGTCCCCGTGGTGTCCGGCGGTGTGCACCTGGAGGTCGTCGTAGCGCCGGGCGACGCCCGCAACACCGTGCTGGTCCCGGAGCGGGCCGGCGGTTACTGCTGCGGTCCGGCCGGGGCGGACGGGCCCAACATGGCCTGCGCGTCCTGCGGTCTGCCGGTGGCGAGCCGCGTCGACGACTGCTCGCTCTGGCAGGCGGTGTGGCTCGCCCCCGACGCCGTACGGTGCCGGCGCGTCGACGCCCCGGAACCGGCGCTGCGGTCCTGGGCGGAGCTGGTGGAGGAAGGGGGGTACACGCCGCCGTTCGAGCCGTTCACCTCGTGGGGTGACTGGGGCGCCGAGCGCCCCTTCTGGTCGTGGAGCCCGCGGTGGGAGGCCGCGGCCGGGGTCGCGCTCGCGCATCTGGTGGCGGCGTCGCAGGGGCGATCGGTGACCGTCCCGGACGGGCTGTGTACGGAGGTGTTCCGGCGCGCGCTCGACGCGCTGCTGCCGTCGGGGCCGGCGCGGCGGGCCGTGCCGGCCGGGCCGGGGCGGACGGTCGCCCGCGCGGACGCCGAGATCGCCCTCGTGCCGGTGCATCCGCGGACCGGGGAGACGTGGGCGGCGGACGGGGTGGACGCGGTGCCGCTGCCGTTCGGGGTGTGGCTGTGGCTCGCCGTCCCGCCCCGGGACGAGTCACCGATCCGGCCCGCCACCGGCGGCCTCCCCCCGGGCGTCCTCCGCGACGATCCGCCCGCGCCCCGGTCTCCGTACCTCTTCCGCCCCGACGCCCGCACCTTCGAACGCGCCCTGACCCGTCTCCCACCCGCCCCATGGCTCCACGACGCGCTCGCGCGGATCCCGGAGCTGCACACGGCGGGGGTCCTGTGACCAGGGGCTCGGGCAGCGGGGCGCGCGGTCGCCGTCCGGCCGTCGGTCCGTTCAGCGGAGGCCGGCACCCGCGGGAAGCACGTGGGTGAGGGCGGTCCACCGGTCGCGTTCGGCGGCGTGGCTGCCGTGCGCCGTGGCCAGGGCGACGCCCTCGGGCGCCTCCGGTGCGGGCTCACCGCGGCGGGTGAGCAGGGTCAGCGGCCAGGTCGGAGAGGTCGACCGGGTGCCGTCGAAGGGGTGCCAGTCCCACGCCCCCTCGAACCGCCAGGCGCGGCCGTCGCCGTCCGCGACCTCGTCGCCGGGTTCGAGGAAGGCGTACGGGCGGAAGACCAGTCCGATGCGGACGGGTTCGGCGCCGTCCGGATCGATCGTGCACCCCTGCTCCTCGAGCGCGGGGTCGTGCGCCTCGCCCTGCCGCAGCAGCGCGAGGAGGAGCGCGGGGCGCGGCAGCATGCCGGTGACCAGGGGCGGGTCGAAACGGTGCACGCCCTGCACGTGCACCGTCGTCCGGCGGATCCCGAGCCGGCAGCCGTCACCGATCCGGAGCGTGTCCGCGGCGGGGTCCGTGACGAAGAGGTCCCACTCCCGGGACGACGGCATCGGCAGCGCCCGCTCCCCGCTCCACTGCATCTGCGCAGCGTCGGTGTCCGCGACGAGCCACGGGCATCGCACGGTCACATACCGGCGCGAGACGCCGGTGACGACGGTCGCGGCGAACGGGCACTCCAGCGACAGCACGTCGCCTGTTCGGTAGTCGCGGCTCATGCGGGCATTGTGCACGGACGGGTGACGCAGCGCTCCGCCGCCCGACGCGCTGCTGCGTGCACGCGGTCGCGACGGGTCGGGGAGGCGGGCACGGGGCGGGGTGGATATCCGGTGTACGGGTCGCGCGGCAGGGGCTCAAGATGGGGGCATGATGTTGAGTACACCTACCTTGCACACCTCCCGGCTGCGGCTCCGGCCGTTCGAGGACGGGGATGCGGGTGAACTGGTTGCGCTGCACAGCAACGCGGATGTGATGCGGTACTGGGACTCCCCGCCGTGGACCGACCCGGCGCGGGCGGCGCGGTTCCTTGCGCGGAGTCGGGAGATGGCGGAGGCGGGGGACGGCGTGCGGGTGGTGATGGAGCGCGCCGAGGACGGCGCGTTCGTGGGGTGGTGCACGCTGCACGAGTGGAACCCGGACTTCCGCAGTGTGAAGCTCGGGTACTGCCTCGGCGAGGCGATGTGGGGCCGGGGCTACGGCACGGAGGCCGCGCGCGCGGTGCTGGGGTGGGCCTTCGACACGCTGGACCTGAACCGCGTCCAGGCGGAGGTCGACACCCGCAACGACGGCTCCGCCCGCGTCCTGGAGAAGCTCGGCTTCGTCCGGGAGGGGACGCTGCGGGAGGACTGCGTCGTCGCCGGCGTGGTCTCGGACTCGTGGGTGTACGGGCTGCTGCGGCGGGAGTGGTCCCCCGAGGCGAGGCCGGCCGGCTGACCCCCCACGGCCGCCGCACCCCACCACGGCCTCGGGGCGCGCGGCGCCCGAGAGAGCCTCACGCGCCCGCCCGCGAGCGGGCGCGGGACCTGGGCCGGGTGGGTGCGACCTTCGCCGCGCCCGCCCGGCACCGGCCGGGACGGTCACGACCACCCGGCTCCGTAACTCCGTGTCACGCGGGGTGGGTCAGCTGTCTTCGAGGTGCTCGAGGTCGGTGGTGAGCAGGGCGTGTCGGTGCAACTCCATTGCGGCGTCCAGACGTTGCTGCCGGTTCGGTTCGCTCGGGTCGATCCTGCGTGCGGCTGCGACCGCTTCCGCGGTGAGTGCGGGCCTCGGGTCGCGCGCGCTCCTGGCGAGCAGCGCGTCGACCAGCTTCGGGAGGTAGGCGCGCGGGCTCACCTCCGCCAGGAGGCGGTAGGCGGCGAGTTCCTCGGCCGGGTCCAGCGGCCCGGAGCCCAGCAGCAGGACGCGGGCGCGCAGTACCGCGTGGTGGTCGGTCGACGTCATGGTTCCCCTGTCGTTCGGTGGCACAACGGGGGAGATTCTGGGCGGCGGCGGGTGGGGCGGACAAGGCGCGCGAAGTGTGCGTTCCGCCCTAGGAGATGTGCGGCTGAGCTGCGATGATGGGGGTGGTTTCGCCGGGGCGCGCGGAACGGCCCGCGTGGATGTCCGCCCCCGGCCGCGCCGCCGTGAATTCGGTTGCGCGCAGCCGCCCGGCTCGGGATCTTGCCCGTATGGCGTTGCACGAGGAGATCGTCGAGATCCGCCGGGAGATCCACCGGCGGCCCGAACTCGCGGGCGAGGAGCGGGAGACGGCCGGGCTGGTGGCCGAGCAGTTGCGTGCCGCGGGTCTTGAGGTGACGACCGGGGTCGGGGGGCACGGGGTGGTCGCCGTGCTCGACGGTTCGGCGGACGGGCCGACGGTGGCGTACCGGGCGGACATGGACGCGGTGGACGCGACGCGGAACGTCCTGCCGTTCCCGCTCACGGGCCGGACGTTCGACGAGGGCTTCGCCTCGACCGTCCCCGGCGTCGCGCACCTGTGCGGGCACGACCTGCACACCGCGATCGGGGTCGGCGTGGCGAGGACGCTGGCCGCGGACTCGCAACAGGTGCGCGGGCGGCTGGTGTTCGTGTTCCAGCCGGCCGAGGAGCCGTTGCAGGGCGCCCGCGCGATGCTGGACACGGGGGTGGTGCAGCGTCTCGCGCCGCGCGAGTTCTACGCCCTGCACTGCAACTCGGCGCCCGTCGGCACCCTCACGGTGTCCCCGGGGTACGGGCTGCCGGGGCTCGACCAGGTCCGGATCGCCGTGCCGGGCGGTGAGGACGCGGCGGCCGCGGTCGCGGCGGAGATCGAGGCGCTCGGCACGGTTCACTTCCCGCAGACCGTCGCCGCGTACCACGCCGCGTTCCAGGAGCTGCTCGATCCCGAACTCGCTGCGAAACGGCAGGAGTCCCTGTCCGTCGCGACGTGGGTCGAGCCGGGGGCCGGCGGGCCGCCCGTGGTGGGCGTCCTGTTGCGCCTCTGGCCGCAGGAGCGGCTGCCGCAGGTCCGCGCGCAGGTCGAGCAGATCGCCGCGGCCGCCGGTACGCGTGCGGAGTTCCAGGACGACCCCGTCCCCGCCCTGGTCAACTCCCCGGAACTCAGCACGGCGGCCGGCGGGTACCTGAGCGCGGCGACCGGGCCTGAGTCCGTCCTGTGGGCCCGCGCGTCGTGGCCATACAACTGCGAGGACTTCGCGCTCTTCACCGACGTGGCACCGGGCGCGCTGCTCTACCTCGGCGTCGCGAACGCCGAGGAGGGCATCAACGGCACACCGCACGGCCCCGAATTCGCCGCCGACGAGCGCGCGATCGCCCACGGGGTCCACGCCATGTCCGGGCTCCTGGCCCACCGACTGGGGGCGGAGGCCCCTGCCCGGCGGCCTCGGTCCTGAGGTGTTCGGACGGCGGGAGGGGTTGGCTTCGACGCAGACGGCGTGCGGAAAGGTGTTCGTTTATGGGACGGGGGTTCGGTTGCGGTGCGAGAACCTGAGCGGGGATCAGCGGGGGTGAGCGGCATGGACGAACGGCGTGCGGCGCGGCCGGAGGACGGGGCGGCGATGCTGGGTGAGGCCGCGTGTCGGTACCGGTCGGACGAGGTGTGTCCGGAGGACCTGCCGATGATCGCGGCCGAGGCGCTCGCGGCCGGCGCGGACACCCCGTCGCTGTGCGAACTCGCCGGGTGGCCCCGCACCGCGGATCCCCGCGACATCCGCGACGCCTTCGAGCGCGCGCTCGACGAGGCCGGGGTCTCGTTGCCGGATCCCGACGTCGCGCGGCGGCACGCGCTGCGCCGGACGGCGGCGCGACTCGTCGCGGGCGAGCTCGCCCCCGGCGGTCTGGCGACGGATGCCTGGTGGGAGGCGCAGGGCGAAACCGAGGCGGAGCGCGCCCTCCTCGCGCTGATCCCGGCGTGCGAGTGCTGCGCCGCGTACACACTCGGCCTCGACCAGCGGACCTGGGAGCGACGGCTGCGGGAGGCCGCGCACGCCCGGACGGCGGAACCGCCGGTCGCGCCGGGCTGCTGAGCAGCGCGGCGACGTCCGTCGGAGGAAGTCCCGGCCTCAGCGCCCCGACACGCGGCCGCGCGGGTCTGGAGGTGCGACTGGACGAGCGGGACCACGGCGGCGGACTACTCGCCCGGCGGGACGCGGACGAACCCCTCGGGCCAGTCGTAGGCGTCCGGTACGTGGGGTTCGAGGACGAAGCAGGCGGGCTCGTCGCGGAAGCCCGGGAACTCCCCTGCCGCGCGCAGGCGTTCCTCGGCCCGCTCGCGCGTGGAGTAGATGCCGAGCAGCTTCACGTCGTCGCCGTCCCGCTCGTCGATGTGGACGCCGCCGTCGTCGACGTGGACGGTGGAGCCGTCCGCGCCGGCCTCGTTCTGGTGGCCGACGTGCCACAGCGGGTAGACGATCACGGGCGCGAACGTGGCAGGGCGGTGTCAGGCGGGGCGAGCGGATTCGGAGACGGCGGCCGGCGGCTGCGGGACGGCGGTCGGGGTGCGGGGGAGGCGGCGGATGGCGGGGGTGGCGAGCATGGCGGAGAGGCAGAGGACGGAGACGGCGCAGGAGAAGAGGAGGACGCGGTCGGCGCCGAGGGAGTCCGCGGCGGGGCCGGCGAGGGCGCGGCCGAGGGGGATGGCCATGATGGAGCCGGCGACGTCGTAGGCGTAGACGCGGCTGAGGACCGCGAGCGGGATGTGCGTCTGGACGCTGGTCGCCCACATCACGCCCCAGAAGGCGAAGCCGCAGCCGGCCAGGATGCCGGTGAGGAGGGTGGCGAGGAAGGACCAACCCAGCGCGGGCGCAAGGGGGTTGAGGGTGAAGAAGAACATGGCGAGAGCGCCGGCGACGAGCGGCCGGGCGGGCCGGACGCGCATGCCGAGCAGTCCGCCGACGATGGTGCCGAAGCCGTCCGCGGAGGCGATCCAGCCGTAGCCGGCCGAGCCGTGCTGCTCGGTGAGGAGCGCCGCGCCGAGCGGGATCGCGGGGCCGAAGACGAACAGGCCGTACGTCGCCCAGATGACGATGACGCCCCACAGCCAGGAGCGGGAGCGGAACTCGTGCCAGCCGGTCCGCAGCCGGTGCAGGACGTGGTCGTCGCCGTCCTCGTGGACCGCGCCGATCGCCCGCAGCGGCAGCAGGGTGAGCGCGCTGAGGCCGTAGGCGGCGGCGATGACGAGGTAGGAGCCGGCCACCTGCCAGTACGCGACGAGCAGGCCGGCCAGGCCGGGGCCGATGAGCGCACTCATCGCCTCGGAGATCCGCAGCACGGCGTTGGCGCGCTGGATGTCCTCGGCGACCTGGGGCACCATGCTCGCCACCCCGGGCTGGAACATCGCCGTCGCGGCGCCGCTGAGCGCCATCAGCGCGAGGATGTGCCACAGGCGGACGTCGGTGGTCATCAGGAGCACGGCGAGCGCGAGCATGGCCAGCATGCGGACGACGTCCGCACCGACCATCATCACCTGCGGCGTGAAGCGGTCGGCGAGCACGCCCCCGAACAGCACGAGCAGCGCGATCGGCGTCATCCACGCGGCGAGGGCGTACCCGACGCCGGACGCGCCGTACCCCGCGCCGAGGACGGCGGTGGTGAGCGAGACCATCAGCATGCCGTCGGCGAGCATGGAGGCGCTGCGGGCGGTGAAGAACAGCCGGAACGGGCGCGAGCGCCACGGGCTGGGCGGCGCGGGCTCGGCCTCGATCGCGCCCGGTACGGTCCCGGGGGCGTGCGGGCCGGGGGTCGGCTCGTCGTCAGTGGTCATCCGGCATCGGCCTCGCGGCCGTCCCCTTCCATGAGAACGCGCTGGTCGGCCCAGGCGCGGGTGGTGTCGTCCGCCGCCGGGGGCGGGTCCTGGACGACGACGTATCGGCGGGGCGCGAGGAGGCCCGTGGGCCCGGCGCCGGAGGAGAGGACGGCCGTGAGGGCGCGGTGGGCGTCGGCGGGCGTGAGGGGTGCGTCGCCCGCGGCGAGGTAGGCGGTGAGGGTGCCGGTCGCCGTGTCGAGGGCGACGTGGACGGGTCGGCCGCCGAGCGCGGCGCCGAGGGTGTCCGCGATCACCGTCGGGGAGACCCAACAGCCGTCCACATGAACCCAGTTGGGTGTGCGTTCGGCCGGTCGCACCCCGGTCGCCCCGGTGAGTGAGGACAGCGGCACGTCGCCGACCGCCGCCGCATCGAGCAGCCGGACCAGGCCGGTGGCGAACGCCTCCGCCTCGGCTCGCGAGAACAGCGCCGGATCCGCCCACAGACCCAGGTGCAGCACGGGCTCGGTGCGGTAGGCGAAGCACAGCAGCCGGGTCGGGAGGACCTGGAACGGGCCCCATTCCAAATCGAGTTCGGGTTGAGGTGCGCTGTCCGCCGGGTCCGCGAGCCCGCTCACGTCGTTGAAGACCACGTCCCGGGCGAACCGGCTGCCGCGCTCTGTGGTGACGCGGTCGATGGCCTCCCACAGCCGCACCGCGTCGAACTGGCTGTGCCGGTAGGCGTCGAGGGCCGCGCCCCACGCCTTACGCAGCACGGCGTCGAAGGTCGGGCCGCGCACATCGAGGGCCAACAGGGCGTCCTGGGACAGGGTGTTGACCGCCCGGACCAGGCCCGGGCGGGAGCGGTTGGCGAGCGGGGCGGCCACGACGCACGTGGTCTGCCCGGCGCGGTGGGCGACGAGCGTGCACCAGGTGGTGAGCAGCACGGTGGCGGGCGGGCTGCCGGTGCGCCGGGCCGTCGCGGCGAGCGCGCGGGCGGCGCGGGCCGAGCGGAGCGTGAGCTGGGGGTGCTGCCCGTCGGTCCCGGTGGCGCGGGGCTCGGCGAACATCTCCTGCGGTCCGCTGCCGATGATCCGCGACCAGTACCGCAGGGAGGACTCCGAGCGGCGCACCCCGGCCGGGGACGCCTCCTCGGCGGCGAGGTCGAGCGGGGTGAGCGCGTCGACGGGCGGGAGCTCCCCGCCCGCGAGCAGCGCGTGGAACTCCTCGCGCAGGACGGCGAGCGCGGTGCCGTCGGTGACGGCGTGGCTGGCGGCCAGGGTGACGAAGGCGGGAGCGCAGCCGCCGGTGAGGACGGTGAAGCGGAGGGGGAAGTCGCGGTCGAGCCGGAACCGTCCGGCGCGGGACGCGCGGGCGACGGTCTCGGCGTGGGCGGCGGACGGCCCGGAGAGGACGTCGCGGAGCGTGACGTCGAACTCGCCCTCCTCGGTCACCACTTGGGTGCGTGGTGCGCCCTCGGCGGGGTCGGGGAACGTGGTACGCAGCGCCTCGTGGCGCTCGACGAGTCGGCGCAGGGCGTCGAGCACGGCGTCCACGGTGTGCCCGGCGGGGACCGTCCACACGTCGTGGTTGTTGATGTGGAGGGGGTCCTCGCGGAGGATGCAGCGGATCATGTTCGCCTGGCCCATGGTGACGGGGCCGCGGCGGGTTTCGCGGGACGGGCTCGCGTAGGCGACGGTGAGCGTGCGGGCGGTGCCGTCGCGGCCCGGCATCGTCGGTGCGGCTCCGTCGGCAGCGACGTGACGGGCACGGCTGTCGGACCGCCTCCCCGTACCCTGACGACGCCCGCCACCGGAGTGAGCACCGTCGCCGTAGCTCCCGCCCGCGCCGTGCCGCACACCGTTCTCGTACAGCCCACCGGTCCGCGCCGCGCCCGCCAGCGCACCCCAGACGTCGATCAGGAAAGCGAAGTCCCCCATGGAAAGGGCGGGTTCGTCGAGCAGGCGGTCCCTCCGGGCGGCCAGTGCGTCCGCGACGGCCGTGTACCGCCCGCCGAGCGTGCGGTAGGAGCGGTGGACCACGTCGAACCGCTCGGCCAGCTCGTCCGGGGTCGAGCGCGCGGCCGAGCGGACCAGCGCGGCGACGGCGTCGGCGCGCAGCAGGCCGTCGGCGTCGAGGAGGGACTCCCCCGCCTCGGCCGCCGCCGCGTGCAAAGCGTGGTGGTCGGGTGCGGCCAACAGGTAGCGCACGAAACGGAGTTGGTACGCCAGCAGACCGGCGTCGGTACGGCGCTCGCGGGTGTGGTGGTTGACGATGTGGCGGTTGTGCAGGACGCCCGGCAGTCGGGCGCCGTGCACCAGGTGCAGGAGGAAGTAGTCCGTGCCGATGGTCTCCGTCGCGGGCGGCAGCGGCACCCGGGAGTGCACCGCGCGGTCGAAGGCGACGTTGCACATGTCGACGCGGGCCGGGCCGACCAGGGTGAGCGTGGTGTCGTCGACGGCGAAGGGGGTGGTCCCCGCCCCGCGGAACGCCTCGTCGACCAGCTTCCGCCGCCACAGCTCCGGGACGTCGGCCGGGAGCGAGAGGCCGACGAGGTCGTGGTGGACGGCCGGGTCCGTGCGCCGGATGTCGTCGACGTCGACGGACATCTCGCCGATGAACGAGCCGCCGGCCAGGACGACGGGCCGGTGGCGGTGCGCGGGGTCGAGCCGGGTGCGGGTGACCAGGCCGGAGGCCTCGGCGGCCGGTCGGCCGAGGGCGGTCAGCTCGTGGTGCAGGGGGTACACGGGCTCGCCGTCGAGCGACTGGTAGCCGCTGTCGGAGTCGCGTCGGTGCACGGAGTCGCAGCCCAGGGCCTCGGCGACGAGGAAGGCGCGGTCGGTGCAGGCGCCGTAGGAGACCCGGGACGGCAGCAGCAGGTCAACCACCCGGTCGGGGTCGGGGACGGCCGCCCGGGCGACGGCGCGGCGCAGGAAGGCGCGCTGGGCCGGCTCGTCGAGGTGGTGGACGGTCACTCCGGGGTGCGGGGGCAGGGCGGCGACCGTACGGTGGTGCTCGGCGAGGGCGGCGGGCGGGGCGGAGTCGAGGATCACCATCGCGATCTTGCATCCGAACTCCCGGGCCCCGTAAGCCGCTTCGGCCGCGACCGCCGTGATCGTGGCGGACGCGGCGCGGTGCGTGGGCAGGGTCAGGCAGACACGGCGCACGCCTACTCCCCGGAGGGGGCGGTAGCCGCGGCGACGGCCGGACCGCCGTCGGACGCCCGAGCCTCGGAGACCCGGGCCTCGGACGCCCGGGCCTCGGGCGGCCCGCCGTCGGACGCCCCGTCATCGGTCGGCGCGTCGTGCCAGGACGCCAGCCCCAGCAGCCGGCTGCCGAGCGCGTCCAGCTCCGCCGTCGGGTAGCGCTTCGCCTCCGGCAGGACCATGTCCCCGACCAGGGTGCGGTTCCAGCGCGGGGTGCGCAGGTGCCGCCAGGACTCGACGCGGGAGCGCCGCAGTCGCTCGTGCTCCTCCAGGGCCGGCATCATCGACAGGTACTGGACGGCGCGCACCCCCCGCTCGGAGGTGTTGCGGGCCACGCCGTGGGCGAGGAGGCCGTTCCAGATCAGCAGGTCGCCGGGGCGCAGATCCGGGCGGACGACCGGAAACTCGGCGCGGTCGGCGGCGGGGCGGATCGGGTCGCGGTCGGCCGGCTGGCCCGGCTTCCACTCCTCGAACCGGCGGAACAGCTCGGGGCAGCACTGGAAGCCGCCCGTCTCCGGGCTGGTGTCGTTGAGGGCGATGATGCCCTGCACGCGCTGCGGCGGGACGCCGAGGGTGGTGTCGATGTCCCAGTGCAGCTCGATGTCGAAGCCGCGGTCGGTGGGGTCGATGAGCGCGCGGTCGCGGTTGCCGGTGTTGGGCGGGTTGAGGTTCAGGCGGTCGAGGGTGACCCACAGCTCCTCGCAGTCCCACACGTCGACGAAGGCGTCGTAGACCCGCTGCGCCTGGCGGCTGTCCCAGAGCAGCTGGTGGTGGTACGCCTCGACGAACCCGTAGACGTGGAGCTGCCGGTCGAGTTCCGAGCGGAAGGGCCGGTCGGCGTTCCACTCCTCTGGCCGGTCCGGGGACAGGCCCTGGAAATCCCAGGTGAAGTCGAGGAGTCGTCGCGCCGCAGCGGCCGGGACCGCCTCGCGCACGACGACGTAGCCGTAGGTCTGCCAGTGCGCGAAGTCCTCCTCCGAGAGCACCCGCAGCGGGCGGGACTTGGTCAGCTCGCGCAGGGTCGTCTGCGCGAGGTAGGACTCGCCGTCGGCGCTGAAGTAGGGCCGGTCGGAGGCGGCCCGGTGGAGACGGGGCCGGCGCGGGGAGCGGGGGGCTGCGGGGGCGTGGGGGGTGGGCAAGCTGGTACTCCTCGGCCATCGGTCCGCGCCGCCGCTGGGGGCGGCGGCGCGCGGCGGGACGGGGACGAGGGCCTGGGGCGGGCCGTCGCGGCGGGCTCTGGCAGCAGAGTGGTTCAGACCATTGAGCGTGTCAAGTGGATGTCACAGAAGGGCACTTGCGTGACGCACCGCCCCAGGAGTCACAGGAAATGTCGCTTCCGGACGTTCACTCCGGTGGTCTAGACAAGCTGGCGGGCACTGTCCTATGGTCCGGTCGAGCCACCGGTTTCTGACGGTGCGTCGGCAGCTTGGCGCCCGGGCACGACCGGCTGCCCCCGCGCCCGCTCGCGGGACCCCCACAGCTCGGAGGAAGCGGACTTCATGAGCACATCCGACACCACGGCCCCACCGTCGATCGGCCTGCGGAACCCCGGGCCGGGACTCGTCGCCCTCGACCCGGTGCACACCGCGCTGCTGCGCGGCCTCGACGAGCTGCTGCGCGGTCTCGCGACCCGGCTCTCGGCTCCCGAGGTCGTCGGCCCGCCGCTGCTCACGGCGGACGGCCTCGACCGGCTCGACTACTTCCGCAACTTCCCGCACCTCGGCGTCGGGGTCGGCCGGGTGGCCGCGGACGCCCTCGACGGGCTGGCCGGCGGCCGGGCGCAGGACGGGCGTCCGCCCCTGGAGCCGACCGGGCACTTCCTGCCCTCCGCCACCTGCTACGGCCTGCTGCTCTGTCTCGAAGGCCGGGACGTCGGGCCCGAGGGGCTGCGGCTGTCCGCCACCGGCCGCTGCTTCCGCAACGAGACCCACTACGACGGCCTGCGCCGCCTGTGGGGCTTCCACATGCGGGAGGTGGTCTACCTCGGCGACAAGGACGGAGCCGTCGAACACCTCGACCTGGGAGCGGAGTTCATCGGCGACGCCGCCGCGCTCCTCGGCGTCGAGCTGACCCGCGCGGCGGCCGACGACCCGTTCTACAACCGGGGCGGGTCACGCGCCCGGCTGATGCGGCTGGACCCCGTCAAGCACGAGTTCAGCGCCGCCGACGGCACCGCGATCGCCTCCGTCAACCGGCACCGCAACTTCTTCGGCGAGCGGCTCGGCATCCGTACGGGCTCCGGGGAGCCGGTGCACAGCTCCTGCGTCGCGTTCGGCGTCGAGCGCTGGGTGCACGCGATGGTCCTCGCCCACGGCACCCCCGAGCGGGCCCTCGACCAGCTGCACGACGTCCTGCGCTGAGCGCTCCCGCCCGACGGCCGCACTCCCCCACCGACCAGAACGGCTCCCCGCACCATGGACAGCATCACCGCGTGGCTCCACGAGAAGAACCCCGGCCTCGACGGCAGGATCGCCGCCGACGAGGACCTGATCGAGGCCCGGCTCATCGACTCCATGGACTTCCTGGAGTTCATCGACCTCCTGGAGGAGCTCACCGGCGCCTCCATCGACCTGCAGGAGGTCACCATCGACGACTTCCGCACCCTCGACCGCATCCGCGAGCGCTTCCTGACCCCGTCGGTGCCGGGCGGCGGACCGACCGCTTGACCGGCCGCCCGGACGACGGGACCGCGCTCGCCGCCGTCGCCGCCACCGCCGAGGTGCTGGACGACCCGGAGCTGACCGAGGACCTGCTCGCCCCATGGGAGCTGCGGCGCCTGGCCCGGGTCCGGCGCCCCGCGGACCGCGACGACGTCCTGGCCGCCCGGCTGCTGCTGCGACTGCTCCTGGCCCGGTACACCGGGCGGCCGCCGGGCACGCACGCACTGGTCCAGTTCTGCCCCGGCTGCCGGCGGTTCGGGCACGGCCGCCCGTCGCTCCCCCGCCGCCCCGGCACCGGCGTCAGCATGAGCCACACCGCGGGCCTCGTCGCCGCGGCGGTCGGGCCCGGACCCCTCGGCGTCGACGTCGAGCCCGCCGGCCGGCGGCCGGGGCCGGCCGTGCGCCGCGTGCTTCCCGAGGCCGAGGTGCGGGCCGCGGAACTCCTCCCCGATCCGGAACGCGCGCTCCTGGCCGCCTGGGTCCGCCGGGAGGCCCGCGTCAAGGCGGACCGCTCCGGAGGCGTGCTGCGGGAGTGGACGGACGGCCCGCGCGCGGCGGTGGCGGCGGTCGTGGCCGGGGTCCCCGTCCAGGTCCTGGCGGACGCCGGCCTCGGGGGTGTCGGACGCCCCCGAGCGGGTGGCGCTCAGCCGCGGGCGCGCAGGTAGGCGTCGAGTTCCGCCGCTCCGGCGAGCATCGCGCGGCCGCGGGCGGTCAGCCGGGCGTGCCAGTCGTGCAGGGTGGCCTCCAGCGGTTGGAGGCCGCCGGCCGCCCGGACCCGGTCGAGCAGCAGGGCGATGTCCTCCAGGCCGTGGCCGCCCCGGCGGAGCTGGTGGGCGAGGCGGGCGTCGCGGACGTCGGCCGGGGCGTAGACGCGGTAGCCGGTCGCCGGGTCGCGGCCGGGACGGAGCAGCCCGGCGCGCTCCCAGGCCCGCAGGGTGGCCGGGCGGAGCCCGAGACCGCGGGCGAGCGGGCCGACGGACACGGGCGACGCGGCGCGAGCGGGGTCCGGCTCCGGGGCGAGGTCCCGCAGGGCGCGTTCCACCGACTCCAAGGTCCGCCGGTCCTCCAGGAGTTGGAGGTGGCTCTCGTCGACGACCCGCAGGGCCTGATCGAGCGCCCCCTCGTTCACCGCGCGCAGGACCGAGGCCGCCGTCCGGTGACCGTGGCCGGGCACCAGGCCGAGGAAGGCGCGCAGGGCGGACGCGTGCAGCGGGGTGTAGGCGCGGTAGCCGTGGGGGGTGCGGGCGGCGGGCGGGAGGATGCCGTCGTCCTCGTAGTTGCGCACCGCCTGCGTGGACAGACCGTGCGGACGCGCCAGGTCGACCGGGCGGAGGCGTCCCCCCGTTTGAGGCTTCTGCGACATACGGCCCAGGCTATCGCGGACCATTGCGCCGAAGCCTCAACCGAACCTTCAAGGATAGCGTTGAGGCCATGGCAACCGACATCGCGCACACCGTCCACCCCGTCGAGGCCGCCGCCGTCCTGCGCCTGTTCCCGGCCCCGCCCCGGCTGCTCGCCCTCGGCGAGCCCACCCACGGCGAGGACGCGCTCCTCGCGGTACGCAACGACCTTTTCCGGCAGCTCGTGGAGCAGCAGGGCTACCGGACGATCGCGCTCGAGAGCGACTGCCTGAAGGCGCTGGTCGTGGACGACTACGTCACGTCGGGTGCGGGCGGCCTGGACGAGGTCATGGAGCGGGGGTTCGCTCATGGATGGGGGGAGCACGAGGGGAACCGCGAACTCGTCTCGTGGATGCGGGAGTTCAACGCGCAAGCCGAGGCGGAGGGGCGCGGGGAAGGCGAGCGGGTGCGGTTCGCCGGGTTCGACGGGCCGCTGGAGTTCACCGGCGCGGCGAGCCCGCGGGAGGCCGTACTCGCGCTGCACGACTGGCTCGCTTCGCGGGTCGACGCGCAACTGATGCCGTGCGAGAGGTCGTTGCTCGACACCCTGCTCGGAGCGGACGGACCGTGGAGCGATCCCGCCGCCATGACGGAGCCGGAGCGGTCGCGGGGGCGTTCGACCGAGGCTCTTGAACTACGCCTCATCGTCGATGAGTTGACGGCTGTACTGGAGACCTGCGCCCCGCACCTCAGTTCCGCGCCGGAGGAGTTGCACCGGGCCCGCCTGCACGCCCGCACCGCGACCGGGCTGCTGCGGTACCACCACGCGATGGCCGACCCCTCCCCCGCCCGCATGACCCGCCTGGTGGCCCTGCGCGACCTGATGATGGCCGACACCGTCCGCGCCCTGCGCGGCCCGGCGCTGCTGTACGGGCACAACGGCCATCTGCAGCGGGTCCGCAGCACGATGCGCCTGTGGCAGGGCGAGGTCGAGTGGTGGGGCGCCGGCGCGCTGGTCGCCGCACACGGGAGCGGGGAGTACGGCTTCGTGGCCACCGCGCTCGGGACGCTGCGGCACCGGGGGGTGGACGCCCCGCCGCCGGACACCGTCGAGGGGCTTCTGCACGCCCAGCCCCGGGATCACGGCGTGGTCGACGTCCCCGCGCTGCTCGCCGCACTCGACGGCACGCGGCCCGTGCGACGGGAGTCGCCGTGGTTCGGATACGCCCCGCTGGACCCGGCCGGGCTGCACGCCGTCGACGGGCTGGTGTACGTGCGGGACGTCGGCGGGCGGTAGCGGCGCGGGCCGCCGGGTCAGCTCGGCGTCGCGAAGACGACGAGGTTGGCCCGGTACTCGCCGCGGCCCCGGTCGTAGGCCCCGGAGCAGGTGATGAGGTGGGGCCGTGGGGCCGGCAGTGGCGCACCGTTCCGCGCATCGGATCCCCGGACCACCGCGCCCGGCGGGCCGGCCGACTCCCCGGCCGTACGGCCCCGTCGGCCCGCGTTCGCGGGTGCGTCGACCGGGCCGCGGGCGGGTCAGGCCGTCGCCCGCTTGAGGAGCGCGGTGAGGAACTCCTCGTCGGCGGGGGTGAGTTCGGTCAGGGCGAAGGCGACCGGCCAGAGCGTGCCGTCGTCGAGCGCGGCCTCGTCGCTGAACCCCAGCGTCGCGTAACGGGTCTTGAACTTCGCCGCGGCCTGGAAGTGGCACAGGATCCTGCCGTCCTTGGCGTAGGCGGGCATCCCGTACCAGAGGCGGGGGGCGAGGTCCGGCGCGGCGGTGGTGACGAGGGTGTGGACGCGCTCGGCGAGCACCCGGTCGGCGTCCGGCATCTCGGCGATCTTCGCCAGGAGGTCGCGCTCCGCCGCCGCGGCCTTCTCCGCCTTCGTGCCGCGCCGGGCCGCGGCCTTCTTGGCGTCCTTCGCGTGATCCTTCATCGCGGCCTTCTCCTCGGCGGAGAAACCGGAGTAGTTCTGGTCGGTGTCGGTCATCGGCTGTCCTTCCGGGGCGTTCGAGGGGGGTGAGCGGAGGTCAGGCTGCTTCCCAGACGAACCCGTCGGGGTCGGTGAAGTCGCCGAGGGCGCCGCCGACGACGAGCCGGTGGGAGCCGCTGCCCTCGGCCGGCACGCCGAGCACCTTCGCGAGGCCGCTCCGCTTGTACAGGGCGAGCTTGACCGGGGCGCCGTCGTCCTTGAACTCGACGTACTTGCTCCCGAACGACTTGCCCACCGCGAGACCGCGCTCGCTGTAGAGCCGCTTGGTGGCCTTGACGTCCTCGACGCCGATGAGCAGCACGAACTCGTCGATGCGGCGGGTGTCCCGCCCGTCGTCCTTCTTGGACGAGGAGGAGATGTTCCAGAGCGTGCCGTCGGGGGCCTGCACCACCGCGCCGTAGCCCCACAGGGACTTCGCGGCGGGCTTCACGACGGTGGCGCCGGCCTCGACGGCGGTGGAGACGAAGCCGTCGACGGTGCTCGGCCCGGGGACGACGAGGGCCAGGTCGAAGCCGCGGAACCCGCTGGTGGGGGCGGTGCCCGCCCGCAGCCGGACCCGGTCCGCCACCCCGAAGGCGGTGTAGAAGCGGCGGGCGTCGTCGAGGTCGTCGACCTCCAGGGTGACGGAGGTGAGGGAGGGGTTGTTCGTCATCGTTGGGCCTTTCAAGGGGGTGCGGACGAGGGGCGGCAGGCGGACGGACCGGAGCGGGGCGTCAGCTCCAGGTCGCGCCGGCGGGCTGCCGGGTGGTGGCGTTGAGCCGGTTGAAGAGGTTGGTGACGCCGGTCATCAGGACCAGCGCGGCGAGCTGCTTCTCGTCGTAGTGGGTGGCGGCGGCGTCCCACACCTCGTCCGAGACGGCCTCGGGCCGGTCGGCCAGCCGGGTCGCGGCCTCGGCCAGGGCGAGCGCGGCGCGCTCGGCGTCGCCGAAGTAGGGGGCCTCGCGCCAGGCGGCGACGGTCGCGAGCCGCTCCTCGTCCACGCCGGCCTTGCGGGCGGACTTCACGCCGCCGTCGACGCAGGCGCTGCAGCCGTTGATCTGGCTGACGCGCAGGTGGACGAGTTCCATCGTCTGCTGGTCGACGCCGCCGGCGTGCACGGCCTTCAGGAGGGACAGGATGGCCGGCATCGCGTCAGGCAGGACGGTGGCGGGGTTCTGGAGGCGGGGCTGCATCGCGGGCTCCTCGGGTCCGGTGCGGGTGCGCTCCGTTCGGGGCGTGGCTCCATACCACCGCGGCGCGCCCCTCGGGGCGACCGCGGTGGGACACGGTGGGACAGTGGAAAGGGCATTGAGCTGCGCGAAAGCCGGCCGGTAGATTCCTCCGACGACGGGACACGGGGGTATTCCATGGACACGGAACAGCGCACGGCACGGCCGGGCGACCCGCAGGAGGAGCTGGCCGGCCGGCTGCGGCGGCTCCAGGAGCTGTCCGGGCTCGGCGTGCGGGCGCTCGCCCGGGACGCCGGCCTCAGCTCCTCGTCGCTGTCCCGCTACCTCGGCGGGCAGACGGTCCCGCCCTGGCCGGCGGTGGTGGCGCTGTGCCGGGTCGCCCGGCGCGACCCGCGGCCGCTGCGCCCGCTGTGGGAGCAGACCTCCAGCCCGCTGCCCGCGCCCCCGCGGGCCGGCCGGCACGCCCGGCCCCGGCCCCGCAACGACCTGCCGCGCGACGCGCCCGACTTCACCGGCCGTACGGCGGAGCTGGCGGCGGTCCTCGCGGCCGTGGAGCGCCACCGGGTGGTCGCCGTCGACGGCATGGCGGGCGTCGGCAAGTCCTGCCTGGCCGTGCACGCCGCACACCGGCTCGCGGGCGACTTCCCCGACGCGCAGTTGTACGTCGACCTGCACGGTTTCACCGAGGGCCGGGAGCCGCTGGACGCGGAGTCCGCGCTGCGGATGCTGTTCGGGGCGCTCGACGTGCCCTCCGAGCGGGTGCCGCGGCAGGGCGTCGAGGAGCTGGCGGCGTGCTGGCGGGCGGAGCTGGCCCACCGCCGGGTGGTGCTGGTGCTCGACAACGCGGCCGACGCCGAGCAGGTCCGCCCGCTGCTGCCCGGCGCCGGTCCTTCCGTCGCGCTGGTGACCAGCCGCAACCGGCTGATCGGCCTCGACGAGGTGCCGCCGGTGTCCCTGGACGTGCTCGGCGCGCGGGACAGCGCCGAGCTGCTCGCCCGGGCGAGCGGCGGCGCGGACGGAGCGGACGGGCGGCTCGCCCGGGAGCCGGAGGCGACGGCGGAGGTGCTGCGGCTGTGCGGGCACCTGCCGCTGGCGCTGCGGCTGGCCGCCGCGCGGCTGCGGCGCCGGCCGGGGTGGACGGTGGGGATCCTCGCCGAGCGGCTCGGGCAGGGCGCGGACGAGTTCGACGCCGCGCTCGCCATGTCGGTGCGGCAACTGGACCGGGAGCAGGCGCGGTTGTTCCGGCTGCTCGGGCTGCTGCCGGGCGTCTCGTTCGACGCGTATCTCGCCGCCGCGCTCGCCGACGTCCCGCTCGGGCGGGCGCAGGCGGTCCTGGAGGACCTGGACGACGCCCACCTCGTGCAGCAGCCGACGGCGGGCCGCTACCGGCTGCACGACCTGGTGCACCAGCACGCCCGGCGGGTCGGGGAGCGGCAGGACACGGCGGCGGACCGGGAGCGGGCGCTCGGGCGGATGCTCGACTACTTCGTGCACGCGGCGGCCGCGGCCGACGCGGCGCTGTCGCACCCGGCGCCGGCGCGGGTCGTCACAGCCGGTCAACGACCGTCTGCTCTACCGGAGTTCGCCGACAAGCACGCCGCGCTCGGCTGGCTCACCGGCGAGTACCAGAACCTGGTGGGGGCGTTCGAGACGGCGGCCGCGGTCGGGGCGGACGCGCACGTGTGCGAGCTGCCGCGGTTCCTGCGGGCGTACTTCGCGCGGCGGTGCGGGACCACGCATCTCAACGCGCTCTTCGAGCGGTCGGTCGCGGCGGCGGAGCGGGTGGGCGACCCGCTGCGACTCGGCCTCGTGCAGAGCGACCTGGGATTCGCCCGGTACAACGCGGGGCGGTTCGAGGAAGCCGAGGCGGCCTACGGGGCGGCGGCGGAGCTGCTCGCCCCGGACGCGGCGGCCGATGCCGAACTGGCGCTGCGCAAGGGGTACTTGCGATGGGACCGGGGGCAGGTCGAGGACGCGCTCGAACTGTTCTGCCGGGCCGTGAAGCTGTACGGGGAGGCGGGGTCGGCGGCGGGCTCGGCGCACGCGGGGGCGGCGGAGGCGTGGGCGCTGCTGCAGTTGGGGTACCGGGAGGACGCGGTGGAGCGGGCGCGGGCCGTGCTGCCGCTCGGGCGGGACGACCCGTCGTGGCCGCCGGCGCTCACCGCGCGGATCGTCCTCGGGATGGCGCTCGCCCTCGACGACCCCGACGCGGCGGTCGTCCAGCTGCGGCAGGCGCTGGCCGCGGCGCGCGAGGACGGGCACCTGCACAACGAGGCGTGGTGCCTCAACTGCCTCGGGGTCGCGTTGCGGCAGGGCGGGCGGTACGAGGAGGCCCTCGCGGTGCACCGGGAGGCGTTCGCGCTGCTCGACGCGTTGTTCGAGGAGGCCTGGAAGGTGCGGTACCTGAACGGGTACGCGGAGACGTGCCGGGTGGCCGGCCTGCCCGACGAGGCGCTCCGCCTCCATCGCGAGGTGCTGCGACTGGGCCCCGGTCAGGGGGCGGACCGCGAGGTGGCCGCGGCGCACGAGGCGATCGCGATCGTCCTGGAGGGCAGCGACCCGGCCGGCGCGGCACACCACCGCGCGGCGGCGGCGGATCTGGCGACCGGCCCGCTCGCGGGTTGACGGGCAGCTCCACCGAGCGGCCCTCGGCGGGCGCCCTCCCGCCTGCCGGCGGGTACCGGGCTCCGCCCGGCGGGGCTTCGAATCCCCCGCGCTCTCGGCTGCGCTCGAAGCAGGGGGTGCCCTCTGGCCGAGCCGGTTTCCCTTCCCAGGCCCGTACCGGCATTCATGCCGCGCAGGCGACCGCCGCGCCGCACCGCGGCGACCTCACTCCGGGCCGCGCTCCCCCGCGCTCCTCAGCACGCAGAACTCGTTGCCCTCCGGATCCGCGAGGACGGCCCATCCGGTGCCGTCGGGGTTGCGGTGGTCGGTGAGGAACGTCGCGCCGAGGGCGAGGAGGCGGGAGAGTTCCTCGTCGCGGGTGGTGTCGGGGCGGAGGCAGAGGTGGAGCCGGTTCTTGACCGCCTTGGGCTCGGGGACCTGCTGGAAGTACAGCGCGGGACCGGCCGGCGGGGTCAGCTGCAGTTCGGGCGTGCCGGGCGCGGCGTCCGGCGGCAGGGGGCACCCCGTCACCGCGCTCCAGAACCGGGCCGACGCGTAGGCGTCCGAGCAGTCGATCGCGATGTTCTGTATCTCCGAGATCATGGGCCCGAGCCTAGACCGCGTCCTCCCTGAGCAGCCCCTCCGCGCGGAGGTCGGTCCAGAGGGCGTCGGGCACGGGGGTGCCGAACGCCCGCACGTTCGCGTGGACCTCGTCGGGGGAGCGCATGCCGAGGACGGTGGCGGCGACGGCGGGGTGGCGGAGGGGGAAGGCGATCGCGGCGGCGGGGAGGGGGACACCGTGGGAGGTGCAGACGTCGGCGATGCGGCGGGCGCGGCGCAGGACGGCCTCGGAGGCGGGGGCGTAGTCGTACGTCGCGGTGGAGGCGGGGCGCGCCCGCGCCAGGAGGCCCGAGTTGAAGACGGACGCGGCGAGTACGGAGACGCCGCGCGTGACGCACGCGGGGAGCAGCGCGTCGAGCGCGGACTGGTCGAGGAGGGTGTACCGGCCGGAGACCATGACCACGTCGGGGTCGGCCTCGCGGACGAGGCGGGTGAGGAGGCCCGCGTCCCCCATGCCCGCCCCGACCGCCCCGACGACCCCCTGTGCGCGCAGCTCGGCGAGCGCGGGGAAGCCCGTGGCGAGGGCGGGCTCGAAGTGGGACTCGGCGTCGTGGAGGAGGAGGACGTCGACTCGGTCGACGCCGAGCCGCTCCAGCGAGTCCTCGACACTGCGCAGGACGCCGTCGCGGCTGAAGTCCCACACCCGCCGGTGGGTGGCCGGCACCTGGAAGCCCTCGTCGGTGCGCCCGCGCGGGTCCTGCGGGACGAGGACGCGGCCGACCTTCGTCGACAGGGTGAAGGCGGATCGCGGCTCCTCCTGCAGGAGCGAGCCCGTACGGCGTTCGGACACGCCGATCCCGTAGTGCGGCGCGGTGTCGAAGTACCGGATGCCGGCGTCCCACGCGGCCCGCAGGGTGTCCGCGGCGGTGGCGTCGTCGAGCGGCTCGTAGAGCCCGCCGAGCGGTCCGCCGCCGAAACCCAGCTCCGTGACCCGTACCGCGCTCCGGCCGAGCGTGTTCGTGCGCATGGGGCGCTCCCTTCGTCACCGCTCTCCTGCCCCGTGCGGAACGTACCCTGGCCCCATGCGTATGCGCCCGACGTTGAGCTGGACCGCAGGCGACGACGTGCTGCCGGGGACGGCGGACCCGGAGCCGGTGGCCGCCGCGCTGCGGGCGGGCGGGGTGGTGGTGCTGAGCGGGGCGGGGATCTCGACGGAGTCGGGGATCCCGGACTACCGGGGCGAGGGCGGGAGCCTGAGCCGGCACACGCCGATGACGTACCAGGAGTTCACCGGCGACGCGCACGCGCGGCGGCGGTACTGGGCGCGCAGCCACCTCGGCTGGCGGGTCTTCGGCCGGGCCCGGCCGAACGCCGGGCACCGGGCCGTCGCCGCGTTCGGGCGGGCCGGGCTCCTCGACGGGGTGATCACGCAGAACGTCGACGGCCTGCACCAGGCCGCGGGCAGCGCCGACGCCGTCGAGCTGCACGGCAGCCTCGACCGGGTCGTGTGCCTGACCTGCGGCGACCTCAGCGCCCGCCGCGAGCTCGCCCGGCGGCTCGAGGAGGCCAATCCCGGCTACGCGCCGGTCGCCGCCGCGCTCAACCCCGACGGCGACGCGGACCTCACCGACGCGCAGGTGGTCGGCTTCCGCGTGGTGCCGTGCACGGTGTGCGGCGGGGTGCTCAAGCCGGACGTCGTCTTCTTCGGCGAGTCCGTGCCGAAGGAGCGGGTCCAGGACTGCCGCGCCCTCGTCGACGGCGCCCGGTCCGTCCTCGTCCTCGGCTCCTCGCTCACCGTCATGTCCGGCCTGCGCTTCGTCCGCCAGGCCGCGGACGCCGGCAAGCCGGTGCTGATCGTCAACCGCGACCCCACCCGCGGCGACCGGTGCGCGGCCGTCCGCGTGGACCTCCCGCTCGGCTCGGTCCTCACCGCCGTCGCCGCGCGGCTCGGCGTCGAGCTGGACGGCGGGTCGCGATGACGGAGGGCGAACGACTGGAACGGGCCGTCCTCGACCTGCTCGCCCGGCGGGACGCGGGGAGCACGATCTGCCCCTCGGACGCGGCCCGGGCGGCGTACGACGGCGACGACGACGGGTGGCGGGCGCTGATGGAGCCGGTGCGGGCGGCGGCCCGGCGCCTGGTCGCGGCGGGCCAGGTCGAGATCACCCAGGGCGGCCGCGCCGTCGACCCGGAGACGGCCCGCGGCCCGATCCGGATCCGCCGCTCACGGCCCGCCGACTGAAGGTTGCCGCGGGGCAACTATCCTGGTGCCGTCGGTGACGGTGTCGGGCGCGGAGGGTTCGCGGGTGTTCGCGGTAGAGGTCGAGCGGGATGCGAGGGGTGCGGTGCTCGCGCTGCGGGGAGAGCTGGACTTCGACAGCGTCGTGCAGCTGAACGAGGCGGGGGCCGCGGAGGTCGCGCGGGAGTCGTCGGGGCCGGTCGTCGTCGACTGCTCGGCGCTGGCGTTCTGCGACTCCTCGGGGATCGGGGCCGTGCTGCGGCTGTACCAGGGGCTGGCGGGGCGGGGGCGCGAGCTGCGGCTGGCGTCGGTGCCGCCGCGGGCGGCCCGGCTGTTCTCGCTGACGGGTCTGGACCAGCTGTTCACCCTGTACGAGGACGCCGACGCGGCCCTGGCGGCGGGCGCCGGTCCGCGCGTGGGGCGGAGCGCGTGAGGGGCTCGTCGCGGGAGCCGTCCCCGCAGCCGACGGCCGACGCCGAGGACGACCTGCGCGCGCTCTTCGGGCAGTCCACCGCCGTCTTCGCCTCGCTCGCCGGCCCCGCGCACATGCTGGAGGCGGCGAACGCGGCCTTCTTCGCCGCGATCGGCGGCGGGCGCACGGACACCGGCATGCCGCTCGCCGAGCTGCTGCCCGAGCTCGTCGACCAGGGCTTCGTCGGCGTCCTCGACCGGGTCTACCGGACCGGCCGCCCGTACACCGGGCGGGACGCCCGGGTCGTCCTCGGTCAGGGGGAGGCGGCGCGCGAGGCGTACTTCGACTTCACCTACGAGCCGCGCCTGGACGCCGGCGGCAACGTCATGGGCGTCCGGGTGATCGGGGTGGAGACCACCCAGGCCAAGCACGCGCAGCGGCTGACGGCCGAGCACCGGGCGCTGCTCGAGCAGATCGCCCGGCAGGCCCCGCTGCCCGACGTGCTGGAGGGCATGGCGCGGGTGATCGAGGACCTGGCGCCCGAGGAGGTGCTCGTCTCCGTCCTCCTCGCGGACGCCGACGGCCGCCACCTGCGGCACGGTGCGGCCCCGAGCCTGCCGGACTTCTACAACCGGGCCATCGACGGCATCGCCACCGGCGACGGCGTCGGCTCGTGCGGCACGGCCGCGTACCGCCGGCAGCCCGTCGTCGTCAGCGATATCGGCACCGACCCGTACTGGGACGACTTCCGCGGGCTCGCGGAGAAGGCCGGGCTCGGCGCGTGCTGGTCGACGCCGATCCTCGCCCGCGACGGCTCGCTGCTCGGCACCTTCGCGATGTACCACCGCGTGCCGCGCTCGCCGCAGGACGCGGACCTCGCGCTCGCCCGGATCTTCGCCGACACCGCGGCGCTCGCCATCGAGCGGCACCACCAGGAGCGGGCCAGGCGGGCGGCCGAGGCGGGCGAGCAGGCGGCCCGCGACGACCTGGCGTTCCTCCTGGAGGCCAGCACGGCGCTCGGCTCCGACCTGGACACCGAGCAGACCTTCCGCCGCCTGGCCGCGATCTGCACCCCGAAGCTGGCGCCGCTGTGCGCGGTCGACGTCATCGACCGCGGGCGGGTGCGGCGGGTGGCGGCCTCCGCGCCGACCACCGCACAGGAGGAGCTGCTCGCCTCGCACATCCCGGTCTACGACGCGGCCGACGACGCCGTCGCCCGGGTCCTCGCGACCGGCCTGAGCGAGGTCGCCCGGCGCACCCCGACCGGGCCCGGCCCCTGGCAGGACCTCGGCGTCACCGGCTACGTGTGCGTGCCGCTCACCGACCGCGGCACCGCGTTCGGCACGGTGACGCTGCTGTCCACCGGCGACCACGTCCTGGACGGGCACACCGTCGCGCTCGCCGAGGAGCTGACCCGGCGGGCCGCGGCCGCGGTCCGCAACGCGCACCAGTACACCCAGCGCGTCAGCCTCGCCCGCGACCTGCAGGCGGGGCTGCTCCTCCCGGAGCTGCCCGAGGTGCCCGGCGCGGACGTCGCCACGTACTACCACCCGGCCGGCGAGGGTCTGGAGGTCGGCGGCGACTTCTACGACGTCTTCCCCCTCGACGGCGGGCGGTGGGCGTTCCTGCTCGGCGACGTCTGCGGGCGCGGCGCGCTGGCCGCGACCACGACGGCGCTGGTGCGGAACACCGCGCGGGCCGTCGCGCCGCTGCTCCCCGGGCCCGAGGAGGTCGTCGCGGCGGTCAACGGGGCGCTGCTCGCCCGGCCCGGCAGCCACGGCACCGGCTTCGTCACGCTGGTCTACGGGCAGCTGACGCCGGCCCCGGACGGTTCGGGCCTCGACGTCGAGCTGGTGCGGGCCGGGCACACGCTGCCGCTGCACCTCGACGCCGGGCACGTCGTCCACGCCGTCGACGCGCCCGGTGCGCTGCTCGGCGTCACCGCGCGGCCGCAGGTCGCCGCGCACCGGTTGCGGCTCCGTCCGCACGAGAGCCTGCTGCTCTACACCGACGGGCTCACCGAGGCGCGGTGCCCCGCCGGCGAGCAGTTCGGCGACGACCGGCTGGCCCGCGCGCTCGCCGACGCGCCGGTCCGGCCGTCCGCACAGGCCGTCGTGGACACGCTGACCTCGGCGGTGCGGGCGTTCACCGGGGGGCGGGAGATCGACGACGACCAGGCGGTGCTGGTGCTGGCGGCGACGTAGGTGGTCTGATCCGGTAGGGCTCGGTGCCCGCCGCGCAGCGGCGCACCGGAAGCCGTTGCCGCCGCCCGAGGCATCAGCGGAGCTGGACGGTGACGCCGTCGCTCAGGAAGGAGTCGTGGAGCTCGATGCGGTCGGGGGTCACGGACTCGGGGATGTCGAAGGCGAGGATGCCCTCGACCTTGTTCCCGGGGTTGATCTCCTCCAGGAAGGACTCGCTGTTCTCGAGGAGGACCTCCGCCATGGTGTCCGAGCTGTACTCCTGGTCGTCGGGGCCGAGGAGGATCTGGTCGTCGCCCATGAAGATCTGGGCCTCGTCGCCGATGTTCTCCACGGTCAGGTAGACCAGGTAGTACTGGCCCTGCGCGTCCTCACCGAAGTCGCTCCCCCCGATGTTGCCGACGCCGCCCTTCACCTTGGTGACGGTGAACTCGAACTTGCCGTCGCGGACGGGGTCGTTGAGACCGGGCTCGTCCTTGTCGTCGTCCTCCGCCGCGACGGCGCTCCGCGGTGGTGCGACGACGTCGACGGTGCTCGCTGCCGCGGCCGAAGCGGGCGCCACCAGCCCGAGTGCCAGCAGCGCGGTGAGCGCGGGCAGCAATCTGCGGCGAGGGTTTCTCCCTCTGCGAGGTGTGCGGTCATGCCGTAGGGCGTCGCTGCCGGACATGGAGAGCTCCTTGCCGCACGATCCGGCGATCCCCGCAGCGGTCGGTCGCGCTGTGCTCGCGAGTGGGGCTCTCTCATTGTCTCCCCCAGGCCCACCGGTGTCCTGCGGATGGCAGCGGTGATGCTCGAGCCGCACCCGCCACGGGATCCGGAGGGGCGCGCTGCCGGGCCCCGGTGACCTCCGGTCCGCAAGGGCCCGGGCTCGTCGTCGATCCGAACGTACAGTGCGGTCGGTGGGTGTCCACGGCGGGGGTGAACCTGCTGACGCGCTGCGGGAGTCGGGAAGGGGTGGTGTCCTGGTGGCGGGAGCCGTCGAGGGGTTCGGCGCGTCGATGCGTGCGCGGTTGAGGGCCTACGGGAGCGTCTCCGCGGCGCTGGCGCGGGGCGGTGACCGGGAGTTGAGCGAACTCGTGGACAGCGCCGTGCCGTTGGGAGCCGGGATCGGTGGGACGTCGGTGCTGGCGGAGGTCGGCGGGACGCCGGTCTTCGTCAAGCGGCTGCCGCTGACCGACCTGGAGCGGCGGCCTTCGAGCGTGCGGTCGACGGCGAACCTCTTCGGGCTGCCGGACTTCCTCCACTTCGGGCTCGGGGTCCCCGGGAGCGCGGGATTCGGCGCGTGGCGCGAGGTGGCCGCGCACACCATGACGACCGACTGGGTGCTCGCGCGGGAGCACGAGGGCTTCCCGCTGATGTATCACTGGCGGGTGCTGCCGCACCCCGGGCAGACGCTCCCCGAGGAGCTGGCCGACGTCGAGGGGGCGGTCGCCTACTGGGGCGGCGGACCCCAGGTGCGGCACCGGATCGAGGCGCTGCGGGACGCCTCCGCGAGCGTCGCGGTGTTCCTGGAGTACATCCCGCAGACCCTGCACGACTGGCTGGACGTGCAGGTCAGGGCCGGCGGCACGACAGCCGAGCGGGCGTGCGCCATGGTGGAGCGGGAGCTGGCGGCCGCGACCTCGTTCCTTAACGCCCGCGGGCTCCTGCACCTCGACGGCCACTTCCGGAACGTCCTCACCGACGGCAGCCGGCTGTTCCTCACCGACTTCGGCCTCGCGGTCTCCTCCCGCTTCGACCTGGCGGACGAGGAGGCCGGGTTTCTCGCCGCGCACCGGACCTACGACCGCTGCTACACCGTCACCCACCTGGTGCAGTGGCTCGCCACCGCCCTGTACGGGTACGGACCGGACGAGCGCACCGCGTTCGTCCGCGCCTGCGCCCGCGGGGAGCGGCCGACGGGGATTCCGCCGCGGATCGCGGCGATCCTGATGCGCCACGCCCCGGTCGCCGAGGTGATGACGGACCACTACCGCGCGTTCCGCTTCGGGAGCCGGCGGACGCCGTACCCCGCGGAGGCGCTGCGGCGGGTCGGCGGCTGAGTGCGGCGGAGCGGGTGTCAGGCGTGCAGGAAGTGGAAGGACGGGCGGGGGTGCATGAGGAAGTCGTGGTGGGAGATGTTCCAGGCGTAGGCGCCGGCGACGGAAAAGAGGAGGCGGTCGCCGGCGCGGAGGGCGGCGGCGGGGAGGTGCCGGGTGAGGGTGTCCTTGGGGGTGCAGAGCTGGCCGGCGACGGCGAACGGGCCGAGGGCTCCGGGGCGGGGCCAGGGGTGGGGCCAGAGGTCGACGGGCAGGACCGTGCAGGGTTGGTCGTGCCCCTTGGTCGCGGGGGTGCGCAGGTGGTGGGTGCCCCCGCGGACGACGGCGAACGACTCGCCGCGGCTGCGCTTCACGTCGAGGACCTCCGTGGCGTACCAACCGCAGTACGCGGTGAGCGCGCGGCCCGGCTCGATGCGCAGAGTGAGGCGCGGGTGGTCGCGGAGGAGGTCCGCGAGGCCCGCGCCGTAGGCCTTCCAGTCGAAGCGATCGTCGGGGCGGGCGTAGTCGACGGCCATGCCGCCTCCGACGTTCAGCTCGGTGAGGGGGACGTCGTGGCGGACGGTGAGAGCCGTCGCCCACTCCACCACCGCTGCGTTCAGGGCGAGTTGGTCGGGCGGACGCAGTCCGCTCGCGAGGTGGGCGTGCAGGCCGGCGAGGACGAGCCGGGGGTGGCTGCCGTCGGTGAGCGCGCGCAGGACGGCGTCGGCCTCGGAGGGGTCGATGCCGAACGGAGTGGGGCGGCCGCCCATGGCGAGGGCGGTCCCGTCCAACAGGGCCGACGGGACCGGCACGTTGAAGCGCGGCATGACCGCGATGCGGGCGGCCGGATCCGTGCGGACGGCGAGCGCGTCGAGTACGCGGAGCTCGTGCGCGCTCTCGACGTGGAAGCGGTGGACGCCGAGTTCGAGCGCGGTGGTGATCTCGGAGGGCGTCTTGCCGGGCCCGCCGAACGCGAGCGGGCGGCCGGGCACGGCCGCCCGGACGTGGGCCAACTCCCCGCCGCTGGCGACCTCGTAGCCGTCGACGTAGGGCGCGAGCGCGGCGAGGACGTGCGGTTCGGGGTTGGCCTTGGCCGCGTAGTACAGCTCGACGCGCGCGGGGAGGGCCGCACGGACGGCCTCCGTGTGGGTGCGCAGCGCCTCCATGTCGTAGACGTACGACGGGAGTTCGGCCGGATCGAGGGACCGGACCAGGTCGCGTACGGCGGGGGTCGGATCGGTCATCGGGCGTCCTCGGGGGCCGGGCGGCCGAACGGGGAGGGGAGGGGGAGGTAGCGGGCCTCGCGGTCGGCCCTGCGGTCCCAGCGGGTGAGGAGGTTGGCCTTCGCGGGGAGCGGCGCGCCGGCGAGCAGCGCGGTGAGCCGGGCGGGGCGGCCGTGGCGGACGGCGGCCGTCGCGAGCACGGCGCGCACCCGGTCCCACAGCGCGGCCTCCAGGTGCGGGTGGCGGTCGGCGAGCGCGGCGAGCAGCTCGGCGACGTGGTTGACGAGCAGGCAGTACACCACCCGGTCCCAGCCACGCCCGGCGTCGTACGTCAACGGGCCCGCGACGTCCGGCGGGAGCGCGGCGAGGGTGCGGGCGTGGTGGGTGGGCAGCAGTTTCGCGCCCTCCAGGTCGCGGAGCAGGATCTGGGCGGGCATCCCGTCGCCGTCGACGCACACGACGACGTTCTGCAGGTGCGGCTCCAGGACCAGCCCGTGGTCGAAGTACGCGGCGAGGACCGGCGGGAGGAGGAGGTCGAGGTACGACGTCCACCAGTCGAGGGTGCGTTCCGGGCCGGCGCCGGCGAGCAGGTGGGAGAGGTGCCCGGGGCCGGTCGGGTACTCGTCGGCGACGGCGGCGGCGAGCAGCGCGGTGGTGCCGGGGAGCATGCGCCGGGGCAGCCCCTCGCGGACGATCACCCCGAACCCCTCCAGAAGGTCGGGCCCGCCGCCCCGGCCACCGGGCAGGGCGAGGCTGCGGTAGGCGGGCTCGCGCAGCACCGCGGTGCCGGGAAACCGGCGGGTCAGGCCGTCGAGGACGGTGCCGAGCACGCGCGTGAGGGCGACGGCCCCCGCGAGCTCGTAACTCGCGTTCTTGCGCACACAGTTGGTGATCCGCACGTTCAGGCTGAACTTCAGGAACGTCTCGCCGTCGTACAGCGTCCGCACGGAGGAGGTGGCGGCGAACGGTCGGCCCCGCTCCCCCAGGTCGAGCACGTCCCCCTCGCGCAGGGCGCGCCGGAGGGCGGGGTGCTCGCGCAGGAGGGCGTACTGCCACGGGTGGGCGGGCAGCAGCCGGTAACCGGCCGGCACGTCCGGATGCAGGCGGTCCAGGGGGGCCGCGGCGGCCGGCTCGGCGGCGTCCTGGGCGACGAGGTGTACGCGGACGGCGAGGTGGCGCAGGCGGAACGCGGCGCCCGTCTCCGGAGCGTACGACGACCAGGTGTGCGCGTCACCCGTGCGCGCCTTGGGGGTGGGGTGGAAGCGGTGGCCGAGCAGCAGGGACTGCTCGGACGCGACGTACGTGCCGTGGCGGTCCGCCGCGGCCGGGCGCGGTCCGGCCGCGAGCCCGGCCCGTACGCCCCGGTGGCTGGACGCGACCTGCCGCAGGAACTCCTCGTTCCGCACGCCGGTGCGGAGGGCGAGTTCCGCGTGGGTCAGCTCCGCGATCCGCCGCCAGTCGACCGCGCGCCATGTGCCGTCCCGGTGCTCCGACACCGGCCCCGCGAACCGGTGCGCGCCGATCAGCGCCACCCGTCGCACCGCCACGCGCAGCACCGCGCCGCTGCGGGGCAGGCGGACCAACACGCTCCCGTCCACCACCGCGCTCTCCCCCGCGGGGGCCGCCACCTCCCGCAGCAGGCAGTTCAACAGCGTGTGCGCCACCGCGGTGTCGGCGCTCGGGAGCGCGGTGGGGGTGGTCGTCGCTGCGGGGGCGGTCACGGGGGACATGGGGAGCTCCTGCGGGTGGGACGGGACGGACCGAAGCGGTCGTGCGGGCGGGCGATTGCGCCAACGCGGGCGCGGTCGCGCGGGCAGATGGTCGTGACAACGCAGTCGCGCCGGCACGGGACGGTGGCGGTGACACCGCCCTGCGAGCGCTGGCGTGCAGGCGTGCTCGGGTGCGGGCATCGCGCCGCAAGTCGAGGCCCCGTGCGGGCGGGGCCGGGCGGTGCGGTCGGGCGCACCCCCTCGCTCCTCCGCCGCTGCGGGGACACCCCGCCCACCCCACCCTCCGCCGACGCACACGCACACGCACAGCGGTGCGCCGCGCCTGCCGCGCAGCGGCAGGACACACTGGGCACGCCGCGCAGCGGCGCAACCCCCCGCTCTCGACCCCCAAAGCCGCGCAGCGGCGAAGCCACACTCCGCCCCAGCCGCGCAGCGGCGAAGCCACACTCCGCCCCAGCCGCGCACCGGCGAACCCCCACCCCGGTGCCCGCCCCACCACGGCGGAACCTCGCTGAGACCTGCCGCACAACGGCGCACCGGAACCCGCAGCCGCCCGGACCTCATGCGCACGGCAGGAGGTAGTTGGGCCCGGTGGTGTAGTACTTGTTGATATCGACCGCACCGGAGCGCACCTTCGAAAGCAGGGTGCCTGCGGTGACCATCGCCTTGACGGGCAGGTGGGGCGCATCGAGCACACGCGCACGAAGCACCGCGGCCGACGCGGCGTCGAGCCGCGCGAGCGCCTCTTCGAGGCGGGCGCGGACCAGCCCGAGCAGAACGGAACGCGGCGCGCAACCACGGCGGGCGAGGTCGAAGGCGAACGCGCCGGCGCACAGGTGGACGGTGACGGTCGTGAACAGGTCGGTCAGAGCGCGGTCGTCGTCGACGAGGACGCGCGGGTCGTCGAAGCCGAGCGGCGCGTGCGGGCCGAGTCGCTCCCGTACCCGGTGCCGGTGCACGCGCGGCCCGTCGTTGTCCTTCAGGAGGAGGCGCGGAGGCGCGTCGGAGACCAGCAGCAGGGAGACGTTCTGCTGATGCGACTCCAGGGCGACGCCGTACGCGAACAGCGTGGTCTGGAGGTCGAGGAGGAGACGCAGGAGGTCGTCGAGGAGCGCGACGGGGTCGCCGGCGTGGAAGCGTTCGGCGAGGTGGTCGAGGACGAGCCGGCCGTCGGGCGCCTCGGCGGGCAGCGCGGCGAGCGGGACGACGAGGGACGCGTCGAGCCCGGCGGGCAGACGGCGGCAGAGGACGGCGAGGAGCTCGTGGCCGACCTGCGCGTACGTCGTCTCGTCCGCGAGGAGGACGGTGTCGCGGAAGCGGGGCTCGCGGTCGATGACGGCGGCGAGCAGGCGCTGGCCCGTCGCGCCGTCGGCGAGCGTGCCGGGTTTGATCGTGCGGCGGTTGAGGCGGCCGAGGGTGGCGGTGGCGAGCGGGAGCTTGAGGTGGAGGGTGGGGTCCGCGGCGACGGCCACCGTGCGCATGGACAGGGTCGGGACGACGTCGAGGTAGGGGCGGTCGGCGAGGTGGGCGCGGTCGGTGAGACCGGTGGCGCGCAGGGCCTCGCGGAGGGGAGCGCCGACGGTCGACGGGTGGACGGGAAGGGCGACATGGGTGTCGTCGAGGCCGTCCAGACCGAGTGCGGTCGGGGTGGGCCAGGCGGCGGGCAGCACGGTCGCGGGGCCGTCCGACGACGTGACCGCGTCCCGGGGGACGGCGAGCCAGCGCAGCGCAAAACGAGGGTGGAACTCGGGTGCTTGGCAACACAGTTGCGCCCGGAGCAGACCGGCCCGCCCGCGCGCCGTGGGGTACACCGGGTGGTCGTGACGTGCGGCGAGGGTGTCGAACGCGAGCCCGCCGTCCGGCCCGGTCCAGTCCGCCGGCGTCGGACCGTACCGTGCGACCAGCCCGTCCAGCACCTCGCCGCGCGTCTCCTCGTGGAGCCGCATCGTCGCGAGCGTCTGCCGGCACTCCTCGGCGAAGTCCTCGAACCCGGCCCGGTCGACGGGGTCGGTGTGGTCCCGCAGCGCGGCGAGTACGGCGTCGGTGGTGGTCAGGTCGCACCCGTCGCACTCCCGTCGCAGCAGCGGGAGTCGGGCGGCGTACACCGCCTGGAAGCCGTCGGCGGCGACGGGCAGCAGCAGCGTGGGCGAGGTGGCGCGGCGATCGCGTGCGCCGCCGTGCGTCCCACCGCACGCGGCGCCGCTCCCGTCCACCGGGTCGCCCGGTCCCCCCTCCGGCGGCGGGAGGCGGAGCCAGCGGCCGTCGGGGAGGTCGAGGGGGGTGGTGCGGGTGCGGAGGCCGGCGACGTCCTCGCGGAGGAACGCGCTCAGGACGCGCAGGAGGAGGGCGGCCTCGGCAGGGTCGCCGCGCGGCGGGGCGGGGGGTTCCGTGCGGGGGCGGTGCGGCTGATACGAACCCGGCGCACCCTCCCTCGGCGCGCCCGCAACCGGTCCGTCCGCAACCGGTCCGTCCGCCCGCGCTGCCGTCGCCTCGCGCGCGGCCGACCGCCGCGCAGCCGGGCGCGTGGTCCCGTCCGCCGGCGTCACGGCGTGAACTCCCAGCGCCGCGTGGCGAGGAAGGCGTCCGCGGCCCGGTCGACGGAGGGCTGGTCGGGGCCGGTGGTGCGCAGGACGCCGACGTAGTCGCGGTTGGTGTGGTGGAGGGGGTGGCGGGTGCCGGTGGCCCGCAGGGGACGGTAGGCGAGGCGGACGCCGTCCGCGGTGAGGTCGGCGGGGGCGGGGGCAGCGGCGAGGGTGCCGGCGGTGGGGGCGCAGACGTAGTCGACGCGGGCGGCGGCGTCGCGGCGGAGGCGGAGGTGGTCGGGGAGCGGTTCGCCCAGGTGGGTGCGGAGGACGTGCTCGAAGAGGGGGAAGCCGAGCAGGTCGCGGAGCAGCAGGTCGCCCTGGTCGCCGACCGCCCGGTAGTTGACCTCGATGATCCGGGCGCGCCCGTCGTGGACGACGAACTCGGTGTGGCTCGCCCCGAACCCGACCCCGAGGCAGTCGAGTTGGGCGAGCACCTGCGCGGTGACCGGGTCGGGGTGGCGGGGCACGTACGTCATGCGCGTCTCGACGAAGTACGGCGGCGGAGACAGCCGGGTACGGAACCCGCCGACGACGTGCAGCCGCCGGCCGTCGCCCAGGGTCTCCAGTGTGTGCAGCTCGCCGGGCAGGTACTCCTCCGCGACCAGCGCCGCGCCCGGCCGTCGCGCCTGGATCTCCCGGCAGCGCGCGAGGAGTTCGTCCGGTGCGGCGACGATGACCACGTCCTCGCTGGCCACCCCCTCCCGGGGTTTCACCACGCACGGGTACGGCACCGGGCGGTCGAGCAGCCCCTCGGGGTCCTGGCCGGCGGCGAGTTCGACGGACCGGACGGCGTCGAGGCCGGCCGCCGCGAGGTGGCGGCGCGTCTCGGCCTTGTCCTTGGTGCGCAGGGCGGCGCGCCAGTCCTTCCCCGGAAGGCCGAAGTAGGCCGCCGCGAGGGCCGCCGGGGCCTGGAGGTGGTCGCTGTTGGTGAAGACCGCGTCGGGCCGGTGATGGGTGGCGACACGGGTGATCAGGGCGTGGTGGTCGCGGACGTCGCACTCCAGGATCTCGATGTCCCCCACCGCGTCCCGCCCCGCCGCCTCCACCGCGCGCCGGTGCGGCTCGGCGCGGTCGGTCAGCAGGGTCACGTCGAGGCCGAGCGCGTGCGCGGCCGGGAGGAAGCCCTCGGTGACCGAGTCGGTCGGGTTGAGCGCGATCAGGTACATCCGCACGGACGGGAGCCCCTTCCGGGCCGGAGTGGGAACGGACGGCATACGGCGGGTGACGCGGGGTCGGGCGGGCCCTTCGAGGGTGTCAAGTCCCCCCGACACGAGTCCAGATGGCCTACCCGTGGCACATTCCACCACCGGATGCCGACTAAGGTGAGCCTAGCCTAAGGTTCAACGATGTTGGAGGGAGTCCGTCGTGCCCTACCCGGCACCGACCGCGTCCGTCGACGGCGCCCCGCACGCCTCGTCGCTGGTGGGGACGTACGAGCGGCTCCTCGCGTACTGTCCGGCCCTGCGGGTGAGCGTCACCCGTCCGGGTGGTCCCGGTGAGGGGTGGGTCGACGGAGCGCGATGGGTTGCCGAGCCTGCCCTGCTGGACCGGTTCGTCGCGGCGGAGACCGGGCGGATCGCCGCCGCGCACGGCTATGCCGCGCGCCCGGCCGTCGCCGGGTCGCGGGCGCTGCACCACTACCTGTGGTCGGTGTTCCTGGTGCTGAGCGGGCCGTGGTACCTGGCCCGCCGGGTGCCGCAACTCCGGTCGAACGCTGTGCACTTCGAGATGGCGACCGCTGAACTCGCCGTGGAGCCGTCCGGTTTCGTATGCCTGCCCGGGGACCCGGCGGCCGGGTCGCCCGGGGTGCGGGTCGTCGCCGACGAGGAGGCCCTGCGCGCTGAGGTGCGGGACGCCGCCACCCGTCACGCGCGGCCGCTGGTCGAGGGACTCGCGCCCCGACTGCGCCGCTCCGAGCGGGTGTTGTGGGGGATGGCCGGGGACGACCTGGTCTCCGGGCTCTGGTACCTCGGCCGGATGCGGGGCGAGGAGGAGCGGTCCGTACGGGAGGCCACCGCCCTGCTCCCCCGCCCGCTCGCCCCCTTCCCCGGCGGCGCGGACTTCCGCCGCCTGCACTCCGCCGACGGCCGCACCCACCTCACCCGCACCCGCGTCGGCTGCTGCCTCTACTACAAGATCCGCGCCGACGAGGCGTGCGGCACCTGCCCCCGCGTCTGCGACCGCGAACGCGCGGTCCGCCTCACCGCGCCGGGATGAACCGTCACAGGTCCGTGCGGACCACCACCACCAGCGTGCGGGGGCCGTGGACGCCCTCGACCCGTTCGAGCTCGATGTCGGACGTGGCCGACGGACCGCTGATCATCGTGATCGGCCGGGTGGGGACCAGGCGCGCAAGCGCCTCGGGGACGCCGGGCTCGACCGCGGAGAGGTCGACCACGCACACGTGCAGGTCGGGGACGAGGGTGAGGGCCCGGCGTCCCTGGTCGGACGAGCCGTCGAGGAACACCGTGCCGGTCTCGGCGCAGGCGGCCGCGGAGGCGGTGACCACGGCGTCCAGGGTGTCGAGGACAGCGACGGGCACCTCCACGCCGTCCGTCACCACCTCCGCCCCTTCGTCGAGAAATCCGGCGAGCCACCCGGCGTCCAGCCCGGCGGGCACCCCCACCCTGCGCGCCCCGTGGCCGCGCAGCACCTCGGCGACGGCCTCGGCCGTCCGCGCGGCCGCACACGTCCGCAGCTCGGCCCGGTAGTCCCGCACCCGCTCGGAGAACAGCGCGAGCCGCTCCTCGGCGGACAGCGTGCGGCCCGTGCGGTAGCCCCGCGGGGCGATGCGGGCGGCGTGTGCAGCAGCGCCCCCGCCCTCCCGGGGCGCGCCCCCGCCGGCGTCACCGTCCGCGGCCGGTGCGACCTTTGACGCGCCCGGCGCGAGGGCCGTCCGTACCCGGGTCAGGATCTCGTCACGCGCGTCCGTCACGCGGGCCTCCACGTCGTGCTCGTCGGTACGGTCCGGGGCCGGCCGTCAGGCCCCCGCTCCAGTGCCCCGCCGAGGCCGCGCGCCCGCGCCCACGGGCGGGGACGGCGGCGCGGGCGCAGGCGGTCACCGCTCCTCCGCCCTTTCGCCGTGCGGGCCTCGGTCCGCCGCCTCGCGCAGCGCTGCCTCACCCTCCGGGGAGGCGAACCAGGCGCGGAAGGTCTGCTGCGGGGGCGCGGGGGTGTCCCGGGCGGCGCTCCAGCCGGCGAGCGGCGGGGGCAGCCGGCGGAGCGTCGCGTCGCGTCCGGCCGCGAGCCGTCCGCCGAGGCCGGCCGCCTTCTGCGCGGCCCGGTAGAGCCGGGGCCTGCCCATGACCGCCGCGGCCGCCCGCATCGCCAGCTTCTCCGGGCTCCCGCGCCCGGTCCGCTCCGTGTGCTGGTGGCGGAGCTCGACGAGCAGGGACGGGATGTCGATCTTCACCGGACACGCGTCGTAGCACGCGCCGCAGAGCGTCGAGGCGTACGGGAGCGACGCGTTGGGGTCGTCGGGGCCGGTGTGCATCCCGGCGAGCTGCGGGGTGAGGACCGCGCCGATCGGGCCGGGGTAGACGGAGCCGTACGCGTGCCCGCCGGTCCGCTCGTAGACCGGGCAGACGTTGAGGCAGGCCGAGCAGCGGATGCAGTGCAGCGCCTCCCGGCCGACGGGGTCGGCGAGGGCGGCGGTGCGGCCGTTGTCGAGCAGGACGAGGTGGAAGGCCCGCGGGCCGTCGCCGGGCGTGACCCCGGTCCACAGCGAGGTGTACGGGTTCATCCGCTCCCCCGTGGACGAGCGCGGCAGGAGCTGGAGGAAGACCTCCAGGTCGGCGAAGCGCGGCAGCACCTTCTCGATGCCCATGACGGTGATCAGCGTGTCCGGGAGGGTCAGGCACATCCGCCCGTTGCCCTCGGACTCGACCACGGCGAGCGTGCCGGTCTCGGCGATCGCGAAGTTCGCACCGGAGACGGCGACGGGGGTGGTCAGGAACTTGTGCCGCAAGTGGGCCCGCGCGGCGGCGGCGAGCCGGGCGGGGTCGTTGCCGAGGTCCGGGTCGACGCCGGGGATGCCGCGCAGGAAGATGTCGCGGATCTCGTCCCGGTTGCGGTGGATCGCCGGGACGAGGATGTGCGAGGGGCGGTCGCCGGCGAGCTGCACGATCAGCTCGGCGAGGTCGGTCTCGACGGCGGTGATCCCGGCCGCCTCCAAGTGCTCGTTGAGGCCGGTCTCCTGGGTGGCCATGGACTTGACCTTGACGACCTCCTCGCTGCCGGTCGCCCTGACCAGCCGCTCCACGATCGCGTTCGCCTCGTCCGCGTCCCGCGCCCAGTGGACGGTGCCGCCGCGCTCGGTGACACGCTCCTCCAACTCCGTGAGCAGATCGGGCAGTCGGCGCATCGCGTCCGCCTTGATCGCCGCGCCGGCCGACCGCAGCTCCTCCCAGTCGGGCAGCTCGCCGGTGACGGCGAGGCGCTTGTCGCGGATGGTGGCGGTGGCCTTCGCCAGGTTGCCGCGCAGCTGCGCGTTGCGCAGCTCGTCGCGGGCGGCCCGGGGGAAGGCCCGGTCGCCGCGGAGGTTGCCGGTGCCGTGCGGCGGGCGCGGCGGGGTCGGCATCCCGAGGAAGGTGCTCATGGGTGTGCCTCCGCGAAGGTGTGCGGTGCCGTGCGGGTCGCGGCGAGGATCTGCGCGAGGTGGAGCGTGCGGACGGGCGCGTCCCGCCGGCTGAGCCCGCCCCCGATGTGCAGCAGGCAGGAGGCGTCCCCGGCGGTGCACACCCCCGCCCCGGTCGCAAGGACGGCCGCCGTCTTGTCCGCCAGCATCGCCGCCGAGGTGTCGGCGTTCTTCAGCGCGAACGTCCCTCCGAACCCGCAGCAGCTCTCCGCCTGCGGCAGCTCGACGAGGTCGATCCCCTCGACCGCCCGCAGCAGCCGCAGCGGCCCGTCCCCCACGCGCAGCACCCGGAGCGCGTGGCAGGTCGGGTGGTAGGTGACCCGGTGCGGGAAGTACGCCCCGACGTCCGTGACGCCGAGCACGTCGACGAGCAGCTCCGACAGCTCGTACGTCTTCGCCCGCACCCGCCGCACCGCCGCCCGCAGCGGCGGGTCCCCGTACCGGTCGGCGACGAGCTGGTGCTGGTGGCGGACGGACCCGGCGCACGATCCCGACGGCAGGACGACGGCGTCGACGTTCGCGAACAGCTCGGCGAAGTCCCGTACCAGCGGCAGCGGTTCGCGCTGGTAGCCGGTGTTGATGTGCATCTGTCCGCAGCAGGTCTGCCCGGGCGGGAAGACGATCTCGTGGCCGAGGCGGGCGAGGAGGAGCGCGGTGGCCTTCACCGCGTCGGGGAAGAGCGTGTCCCCGAGGCAGGTGGCGAACAGTCCGATGCGCATGGAACCTCCGTGGGCGGTACGGGAGAAGCGTAGTGGGGGGCGGCCCCGCCG
>NZ_JBHWZH010000043.1:0-43560 GCF_042728285.1 Streptomyces sp. NPDC060194
GTCCTCCGCTGCGGGCGGAGGCCGGGGCCGTCGTCGTGTGCGGGGCCGCGTGCGCGGCGGCCCCTGGAGCGGAGTCAGTCGGCGCCGAAGGCGCCGCCGTTGTTCTGGCCCGCGTTGTCCTGACCGCCGTTGTTCTGGCCGGTGTTGGCTCCGCCGTCGGCCTGGCCCTGGTCGGTCCCGCCCGCGTCCTGGCCGCCGACGGTGCCGCCGGCGTCCTGGCCCCCGGTGTCCGCGCCGCCGGTGTCCTGGCCGCCGTTGACCTGGCCCTGGTCGAGGCCGCCGGCGTCCTGGCCGCCGTTGACCTGGCCCTGGTCCTGGCCTCCGTTGTCCTGGCCCTGGTCCTGACCGCCGTTGTCCTGACCCTGGTCCTGGCCCGGCTCGGGCTCGGACGGCGGCGGGGGCTGCGGGGCCTCCTCGGTCTTGGACGGCTCCGGGGACGGGGACTCCGACTCGGTCTCGCTGGGGGTCGGGGTCGGGGAGGGCGGCGGGGCCTTGGAGCCCTCCTTGAGGTCGAGGTCGAACTTCCCGTTCTCGGTCTTGCTGAGGGCGTCGCGGGTGTACTGCTTCCAGACCTTCGCGGGGATGGCGCCGCCGTTGAGGCGCTCGGAGGAGGCGGCGCCCTTCAGGGAGACGTGTGCGCCGTTCTTGTCCTTGTCCTCGCCGAACAGGGCGACCACAGTCGTCAGTTCCGGGGTGTAACCGGCGTACCAGGCCGAGACGTTCTCCTCGGAGGTACCCGTCTTGCCGGCGGCCTCGTAGGAGGGGTCGGCGGCGTTGACGCCGGAGCCCTCCTTGACCACGCCGGTCAGCGCCTTGGTGACCGTGTCGGCGGTCTCCCGCTTGACGACCTGGTCGCCGATGGCGTCCTTGAGCTGCCGTTCCGTGCCGAGGTGCACGACCTTCTTCAGGATCGTCGGCGTGACCAGCTCGCCGTGGTTGTCGAGGGTCGCGTAGACGCCGGCCATCTCGACCGTGCTGGCGCCCATCGTGCCGAGCACGATCGCCGGCCGCTCGGGGAAGCCGCGGTCCTTGCCGTCGACCATGCCCAGGTCGAGCGCGGTCTTCTTGGCCTCCTTCGGGGTGACGTCGACGATCATCTGCGCGTAGACGGAGTTCACCGAGTTGTTGGTGGCCGTCTGAACGGTGATGTCGCCGAAGTCCTTCTTCAGGAAGTTGCCCGGGCTGAACGCGGTGGGGCTGTTCTCGACCGGGCGGCCGCTCGTGCCGTCGTAGATCGTGTTCAGGCCGATCGGCTCGCCGTCCTGGGTCTTCGCGTCGTTCTCCAGGGCGGAGGCGAGGACGACGGGCTTCATGGTCGAGCCGGGCTGGTAGTCGGTGCGGATCGCGTTGTTCGTGAAGTGCTCGGTCGCCCCCACGCCGCCGTACATGGCCACGATCGCCCCGGTCTTCGGGTCGACCGACGTCGCCCCGGCCTGCACGATCTTGTCCTTGCTGTCCTCGCGGTCGAGCTGCGATTCGAGCTGGTCGTCGAAGGCCTTCTCCAGCTTCTGCTGCTGGCCCTTCTTGATGTTGAGGGTGACGTCCCAGCCGCCGAGCTTCTCGATGTCGGCGACCTTGACGTCGAACTGCTGGGCCAACTCCTCGTTGGCGGCCTTGATCAGGTAACCGTTCTGGCCGGCCATCCCCGCGTCCTGCTTGGGCTTGATCGGTTCCGGGAACTCCATGCCGTCCCGCTCGCTCTGGTCGAGCTTGCCGATCTCCACCATGCGGTCGAGGGTCATGTTCCAGCGCCCCAGCGCCAACTTGCGCCCGGTGGGGCTTGCGGTGGCCACGTCGTACTGGCTCGGGGCCTGGACGAGCGCGGCGAGGTAGGCGGCCTCTTCCACCCTGAGTTCGTCGACGTCCTTGTTGTAGTACGCCTGGGCGGCGGCCTGCACACCATCGGCCCGTCGGCCGTAGAAGTTGGTGTTCATGTAGCCGAGAAGGATCTCGTCCTTGCTGTACTTGTTCTCGACCTTGAGCGAGATGACGAGTTCCTTGAGCTTGCGGCTCACGGTCTGCTCGCTGGTGAGGTAGTAGTTCTTCACGTACTGCTGGGTGATCGTCGAGCCGCCGGACTTGCCCTGGCCGGTCACCGTCTTGAAGACGCCGTAGGTCATACCTTTGACGTCGAAGCCGGGGTCGTTGTAGAAGTTCTTGTTCTCGGCGGCCACGAAGGCCCAGCGGACCCGCTCGGGCACCCGGTCGAGGCCGACCGTCTCCCGGGTGGTCTTGCCGGTCTTGGCCATGACGTCGCCGTTGGAGTAGCGGTACGTGTTGCCCTGGAGCTCCAGGACTTCGTTCGAGGCGTTCTTCGGGAGGGGGACGCTGAAGTACAGCGCCACGAACCCGCCCATCGCCAGCAGCACGCAACCGAAGAACGTGCCGAGCAGGGCCTTCCAGCTCAGGAACCGGGATATGCCGGATCGCTGTGGAGCCGCGCGGCGGCGTCCACCGCGTCCCTGCGCTGCTCGTCTCGCATCCGCTCGGCCCATGTCGTGGTCGCTCCGCTTCGTGGTCTGCACGCGTTCTGCACACGGTGCACGTGGTCTGCCGGATCAGTGGTGAAAGCTAACACCGAGCTGAGGTGTACATCAGGGGCGGTGCGCAGTTCTACGTACGTGAGAATCAGCACGCCGTCTCAGCAGAACCGACGCGCAGCAGGTGCGCGCAGTTGCCTTTCGCGCTAAAGTGATATCACTTTGCTAGTGGCGACGAACGGGGACAGCCATGACCGCACCCACTTCCGCTTCCGCACCTCAGGGGCCGCGCGACGGTGCCGAGCTCGTCGAGGACCTGCCCGACATGCCCGCACCGCGGGTCAACGAGTTCGCCGCGCACAACATCGCCGGCGGACTCGCCCTGCTGCTCGGCCTCGTGGGGCTCGCGGCGGCCGTCGGCTTGGTCGTCCTCGGAGCCGGCCTCGACTCCGACGGGGCGAAGATCACCCTCATCATCGTCGGCGTGGTCCTCGCCTTCCTCGCCCTCCTCGCGATGGCCGGCCTCAACATGGTCGCCCCCGGCGAGGCCCGCGTCGTCCAGCTCTTCGGCCGCTACCGGGGCACCATCCGCACCGACGGCCTGCGTTGGGTGAACCCGCTGACCTCCCGCACCAAGATCTCCACCCGGGTCCGCAACCACGAGACCGCCGTCCTCAAGGTCAACGACGCCTACGGCAACCCCATCGAGCTCGCCGCGGTCGTGGTCTGGAAGGTCGAGGACACCGCGATGGCCAGCTTCGAGGTCGACGACTTCCTGGAGTTCGTCGCCACGCAGACCGAGGCGGCCGTGCGGCACATCGCCATCGAGTACCCCTACGACGCCCACGACGAGGCCGGCCTCTCGCTGCGGGGCAACGCGGAGGAGATCACCGAGAAGCTCGCCGTCGAACTGCACGCGCGGGTCGAGGCGGCGGGCGTCCACATCATCGAGTCCCGCTTCACGCACCTCGCCTACGCGCCCGAGATCGCCTCCGCGATGCTCCAGCGGCAGCAGGCCGGGGCGATCGTCGCCGCGCGGCGGCAGATCGTCGACGGGGCGGTCGGGATGGTCGAGACGGCCCTCGCGCGCCTGAGCGAGCAGGACATCGTGCAGCTGGACGAGGAGCGGAAGGCGGCGATGGTCTCCAACCTGCTGGTCGTCCTCTGCGGGGACCGGGCCGCGCAGCCCGTCGTCAACACGGGCACGCTGTACCAGTGAGTCCCCGCGCCGAGCGCAAGCAGGTGCTGCTCCGGCTCGACCCCGCGGTCCACGACGCGCTCGCGCGCTGGGCCAACGACGAGCTCCGCAGTGCGAACGCGCAGATCGAGTTCCTCCTCCGCCGCGCCCTCGCCGACGCGGGCCGCCTCCCGACCTCCGCGGCCCCCATCCCCCCGCGGGGACGCCCCCGCGGCGGCCCCCCGCCCGAGGAGTGACCCCCGCCGGCCTCCGGCCGGTCCGCGGCTGCGCCGCGGGAGGCCGACCGCGGCGGGAGCGAACGACGCTGCGCTGGGCACTGTGGGCTGTGCCCACCCGTGCCGCCCTGCGGCACGATTGCCCACAGCGGGGGTGACGGCCCACATCCACGTCGAGCCGCACAATAATCTCAGCCCGGCCGGCGTTTGAGGCCGCGCGGGCGCAGCCCGTGCATCCGCGGCGCAGCCGCGACGGGGGGCTTGCGGGGCGGAGCCCCGGGAGGGGGGCCCGCCCCGGCACGGGGGTCAGGACGTTCGGACGGGGATGTTGAGGATCGTCGGCGGGCCGGCCGGCTCGCGGAAGAAGTCGTTGCCCTTGTCGTCGACGACGACGAACGCGGGGAAGTCCTCGACCTCGATCTTCCAGACCGCCTCCATGCCGAGCTCCTCGTACTCGACGACCTCGACCTTCTTGATGCAGTCCTGCGCGAGCCGCGCCGCGGGCCCGCCGATGGACCCGAGGTAGAACCCCCCGTGGGCCCCGCACGCATCGGTGACCTGCTGCGACCGGTTGCCCTTGGCGAGCATCACCTTGGACCCGCCCGCCGCCTGGAACTGCTCGACGTAGGAGTCCATCCGCCCCGCGGTGGTGGGCCCGAACGACCCCGACGCGTAGCCCTCGGGCGTCTTCGCGGGCCCGGCGTAGTAGACCGGGTGGTCCTTGAGGTACTGCGGCATCTCCTCACCCGCGTCCAGCCGCTCCTTGATCTTCGCGTGCGCGATGTCGCGCGCGACGACGAGCGGCCCGGTCAGGGACAGCCGCGTCCTCACCGGGTGCTTGGACAGCTCGGCGAGGATCTCGTCCATCGGCCGCCGCAGGTCGATCTCGACGACGTCGGACTCCTCCAGCTGCTCGTCCGTGGTGTCGGGCAGGAACCGCGCCGGGTCCGTCTCCAGCTGCTCCAGGAAGACCCCCTCCGCGGTGATCTTCGCGACGGCCTGCCGGTCGGCCGAGCAGGAGACGGCGATCGCGACGGGCAGCGACGCCCCGTGCCGCGGCAGCCGCACCACGCGCACGTCGTGGCAGAAGTACTTGCCGCCGAACTGCGCCCCGATCCCGATCTTCTGCGTCAGCTCGAAGACCTTCTTCTCCAGCTCGACGTCGCGGAAGCCGTGCCCGAGCGGCGAGCCCTCGGTGGGCAGCTCGTCGAGGTAGTGCGCGGAGGCGTACTTCGCGGTCTTGAGCGCGTACTCCGCGGACGTGCCGCCGACGGTGATCGCGAGGTGGTACGGCGGGCACGCGGCCGTGCCGAGCGAGCGGATCTTCTCCTCCAGGAACTTCATCATGGAGGCCTCGTTGAGGACCGCCTTCGTCTCCTGGTAGAGGAAGGACTTGTTGGCCGAGCCGCCGCCCTTGGCCATGAAGAGGAACTTGTACGCGCCGCCGTCGGTCGCGTACAGCTCGATCTGCGCCGGCAGGTTGGAGCCGGTGTTCTTCTCGTCCCACATCGTCAGCGGGGCCATCTGCGAGTAGCGCAGGTTGAGCCGGGTGTACGCGTCGTAGACGCCGCGGGAGAGCGCGGCCTCGTCCCCGCCGGAGGTGAGCACGTTCTGCCCGCGCTTGCCCATGACGATCGCGGTGCCGGTGTCCTGGCACATCGGCAGCACGCCGGCCGCCGCGATGTTCGCGTTCTTCAGCAGGTCGAGCGCGACGAACTTGTCGTTCCCGGACGCCTCCGGGTCGTCGATGATCTTCCGCAGCTGGGCGAGGTGGTCCGGCCGCAGGTAGTGCTGGATGTCGTGGATCGCCTCCTCGGCGAGCTTGCGCAGCGCCTCGGGCTCGACCTTGAGGAACGTGCGCCCGTCCGCCTCGAAGGTGCTCACGCCGTCGGCGGTGACCAGCCGGTACGGGGTGGTGTCCTCGCCCAGCGGCAGCAGATCGGTGTACTCGAAGTCCGGCATGACGGGCAGTCCTCACTCGACGGCGGCGACGGCTGACGGCTGCGTCAGCGCGCCCACCAGCGTAGGACCTCGCGCCGGCGACGCCCTTGTGAGGTAAGGCTCACTGCCGTCGGCCCACCGCGGTCCGCCGCCCCGTCCCCGGACCGCCCACGCCCCCTAGTCGCGATCTATCGCGTTTGGGTAGGCTGGCGGGGTGGACCTCGAGAAGAAGCCTTCGCAGCCTCCGAAGCCCGTCGCGACCGGCCCCGGCGCCCTGCGCGCCTCCGACGCGGACCGGGACCGTATCGCCGACATCCTGCGCGACGCGCTCGCCGAGGGCCGGCTGACGGCCGAGGAGCACTCCGAGCGGATCGAGGGCGTCTACCGCGCCAAGACGGTCGGCGAGCTCGAACCCCTGGTCGGCGACCTGCCCGCGCCCGGTGCGCGCGGTGCGGCGGCCGGTGCCACGGGCGGGTACTCCTACGACGCGGCGGCGAACGTCCCCGCGCCCGCGGAGGACACGCTCGTCGCCTGCTTCAGCAGCTCCACCCGCGTCGGCCGCTGGCGCGTCTCCCGCCGCACGAAGGCGTTCGCGGTCTTCGGGAACGTCGAGATCGACCTCACCGAGGCGTACTTCGAGCACCAGCACGTCGTCATCGAGGCCGTCAGCGTGTTCGGCAACGTCGAGGTGCGGGTCCCGGAGAACATCACCCTGCGCGGCAACGGCAGCGGGGTCCTGGGCAACTTCGAGATCGTCGGCCTGGAGGCGGACAACCCCTCGGCGCCGGTCGTCACGGTGAAGGGCTGGTCCGTGCTCGGCAACATCGAGGCCCGCCCCAAGCGCGGCAAGCGCGTCCACGACCTGCACAAGCGGCTCCGCAAGCACCTGCACTGACGGCCCCCGCGGGGGCCGTCCGCCCGGCGTCAGCCCGCCGCGGCTATCGGGCGCGCCTTCGCCAGCTCCACGTCCCGTCGGCGGCGCCGCGCCAGCACCACCCGGCGCTCGGCCGCGGTCAGCCCGCCCCACACGCCGTACGGCTCGGGCATCATCAGCGCGTGCTCGCGGCAGTCGACCATCACCGGACAGCGCGCGCAGACCTGCTTCGCGGCCTCCTCGCGCGAGAGCCGGGCGGCCGTCGGCTCCTTGGAGGGGGCGAAGAACAGCCCGGCCTCGTCCCGGCGGCACACCGCCTCGGCGTGCCACGGACCCGCCTCGTCGTCCCGCACCGGGGTGCGCTGGGAAGGAACTGCGGAGACCTGCACGGACTGGTACGGCGACTGCAGCACGATCAACTCCTGACGACGGCTTCCCGAGCGACGAGCGAAAGGCGATGCGCCAAGCCCTACCCACTGTGCGCGCGCCTATGCACTGAGTTCGCACGCCCGCCCGGTCGTTCGGAGTGCCTTCCGGGGGCGCGCGGAACGCGAAGGGCGCCCCCCGCCGCACCGGGGGACGCCCTCGTCGACGCCGTCGTGCGGCGGGCTACTTCGCCCGGTCGAAGTCGATCGCGCTGTAGGCCCGCAGCTTGCTCAGCCGGTGCGTGGAGTCGATCTGCCGGATCGTGCCGGACTTCGACCGCATGACGAGGGACTGCGTCGTCGCCGTCTCCGCGCGGTAGCGGACGCCGCGCAGCAGCTCGCCGTCGGTGATGCCCGTCGCGACGAAGAACACGTTGTCGCCGCTGACCAGGTCGTCGGTGTACAGCACGCGGTCCAGGTCGTGCCCCGCGTCGATCGCCCGCTGCCGCTCGTCGTCGTCCTTCGGCCACAGCTTGCCCTGGATCGTGCCGCCGAGGCACTTGATCGCGCAGGCGGTGATGATGCCCTCGGGCGTCCCGCCGATGCCCATGAGCAGGTCGACGCCCGTGCCCTCGCGCACGGCCATGATCGCGCCGGCCACGTCGCCGTCGGAGATGAACTTGATCCGCGCGCCCGTCTCCCGTATCTCCTTCACGATCCCGTCGTGCCGCGGCCGGTCGAGCACGACGACGGTGACGTCCTCGGGCGTCGACCGCTTCGCCTTCGCCACCCGCCGGATGTTCGCCGACACCGGCGCGTTGATGTCGACGAAGTCGGCCGCCTCGGGGCCGGTGACCAGCTTGTCCATGTAGAAGACCGCCGACGGGTCGAACATCGCGCCCCGGTCGGCCGCCGCGAGGACGGCGATCGCGTTCGGCATGCCCTTCGCGCACAGCGTGGTGCCGTCGATCGGGTCCACGGCGATGTCGACCTCGGCCCCGGTGCCGTCCCCGACGTGCTCGCCGTTGAACAGCATCGGCGCCTCGTCCTTCTCGCCCTCGCCGATGACGACGACGCCGTTCATCGAGACGGTCGAGACCAGGGTCCGCATGGCCTTCACGGCGGCCCCGTCCGCGCCGTTCTTCTCGCCGCGGCCGACCCACCGCCCCGCGGCCATCGCGGCGGCCTCGGTGACCCGGACGAGCTCCAGGGCGAGGTTGCGGTCGGGGGCCTCCGGAGAGACCTCCAGCTGGGACGGCAGGTGATGCTCGGTCATCGAGACGCACCTTTCTGTACGACGACGGCCGGCGGGCCGTATGTGAAGGTGAGGGTGCCTAACGACTCTATCGCCCCGACGATAGTTTGAGCAGACCGGGTCACGTATGAGCGCGGTCACCTGGGGGGACGGCGTGCGGGGGGCGGGTTCCGTGTGCGGACGGCCATAAGGGACGATGGGGACGTGGCAGGTATGCGAGGCAAGCAGACGGTGCGGGACATGGTCCTGTCGATGGCCGCGATCGGCGTGGTCGTCGCGGGCGTCTACGTGTTCATCCCGCACGACGAGAGCGCCGACCCCGTCAAGCGGGTGGACTACCGCGTCGAGCAGGCGACCGCGCAGCGCGCCGCCTCCTACCCGGTCGTCGCCCCCAAGGGCCTCGGCGACGACTGGAAGGCCACCTCGGTCCGGTACGACGGCGCCGAGGGCGAGGCCTGGCACCTCGGCTACCTGGACCCGAAGCGGCAGTACGTCGCCGTCGAGCAGTCCACCGAGGACTTCGCGAAGTTCGTCGACCGCGTCACCCACGGCGCGAGGGCGACGAAGGAGACCGAGCGCATCGGCGGCGCGTCCTGGACCCGCTACGACGGCGAGAAGTACGACGCGCTCGTCCTGCGCGACGGCGGCGCCACCACCGTCGTCCTCGGCACCGCGGAGGCCGGGCGGCTCACCGAGATGGCCACCGCGCTGAAGCCCGCCGAGCCGGTCCCGACGCCCTCCTCCTGAGCGACCTTCCCGAGGCTGAGGCGTTCCGCGCGCACGCAAAGAGGCCCCCGGCGACTGCCGGGGGCCTCTTCGTCACACGCTCAGACCGTGGTGACGACCTCGTCGTACTCCAGACGCGGGGAGCGCGGGAACCACGCGTCCGGGCCCGGGCGGCCGATGTTGACGATCATCAGCGGGGTGTGGTCGTCGTCCAGGAACTCCTTCTGCACGCCGGCGAAGTCGAACCCGGTCATCGGGCCCGCCGCCAGGCCGGCCGCGCGGACGCCCACGATGAAGTAGCCGGCCTGCAGCGCGCCGTTGACCAGCGCGGCCTGCTCGCGGACCGGGCGCTCGGCGAAGAACATGTCCTTGGCCTGCGGGAAGTGCGGGAGCAGCTTCGGCAGCTCGTCGTGGAACTCGTTGTCCACCGACAGGATCGCGACCAGCGGCGCGGCGAGCGTCTTCGGGCGGTTGCCCTCCGCCATGTGCTCCACGAGCCGGCCGCGGGCCTCCTCCGAGCGCACCAGCGTCACGCGCAGCGGCGACTGGTTGAACGCGGTCGGGCCGAACTTCACCAGGTCGTAGATCGCCTGCACCTGCTCCTCGGTGACGGGCTCGTCGGTGAAGGTGTTCGCGGTCCGGGCCTCACGGAAGAGGAGGTCCTGCACGGCGGGGTCGAGAACGAGAGACATGGGGGCGCCTTCGGGGTCGCTGGTGTTCGTGGTGCTGTCTGCGGAACGACTGTAACGCACACAGGTTCAACGTTCAACCAAAACCCGGAGGGGCCTATTCCTCCTGGTCGGAGTCGGCGAGCGCCGCGTCGAGGCGGGCCCGCGCGCCCTCCAGCCAGCGCCGGCACACCCCCGCCAGCTCCTCGCCCCGCTCCCACAGCGCGAGCGACTCCTCCAGACCGACCCCGCCCGCCTCCAGCTTCCGCACGACGTCGATCAGCTCGTCCCGCGCCTGCTCGTATCCGAGCGCCGCGTCCGCCTCCGCGCCCGCCACCACCGTCTCCGACTCACTCATGGCCCCCACCCTAGGTCCGCGGACCGACAGTCACCTCGAACGGATCACCGGACGCCACCCGCGCCCGCAGCACCTCGCCGTCGGCCAACTCGTCCGCCGTCCGCACGACGTGCCCGTCCGCGTGCTGCAGCACCGCGTACCCGCGCTCCAGCGTCGCCGCGGGGGAGAGCGCGACGACCCTGGCGCGGGTGTGGGACAGCTCGGAGTCCGCCCGGTCGAGCAGGTGCCGCACGGTGCGCCGCGCCCGGTCGACCAGCGCGGAGACCTGCTCCTCGCGCTCCTCGACCATCCGGTGCGGCCGCTCCATCGACGGCCGCGCGAGCGCGTGGGCGAGCCCGCGCTCCTCCCGCTCCAGCAGCGCCCGCACGGCCCGCACCCCCCGCTGCCGCAGGTGCGCGACCCGCTCCAGCTCCTCGCCGACGTCCGGCACCACCCGCTTCGCCGCGTCCGTCGGCGTCGACGCCCGCAGGTCCGCCACCAGGTCGAGCAGCGGGGAGTCCGGTTCGTGCCCGATCGCGGACACGACCGGTGTCCGGCACTCGGCGACCGCGCGGATCAGCCGCTCGTCGGAGAACGGCAGCAGGTCCTCGACGCTGCCGCCGCCACGGGCCACGACGATCACGTCCACCTCGTCGTGCGCGTCGAGGTCCTGGACCGCGCGCACCACCTGCGGGACGGCGTGCGCCCCCTGCACCGCCACGTTCCGCACCTCGAAGCGGACCGCGGGCCAGCGCAGCCGGGCGTTCTCCAGGACGTCCCGCTCGGCGGCCGAGGCGCGGCCGGTGACCAGGCCGATCAGCTGCGGCAGGAAGGGCAGCGGGCGCTTGCGGTCCAGGTCGAACAGGCCCTCGCGGCCCAAGGACCGCTTGAGCGCCTCCAGACGGGCGAGCAGCTCACCGATGCCGACGGGGCGGATCTCCGCCGCCCGCAGCGACAGCGTGCCGCGCGGGGCGTACCACTCGGGCTTGGCGAGCACGACGACCCGCGCGCCCTCGCCGACCACGTCCGAGACCGCGTCGAAGACCTGCCGGAAGCAGGTCACGCTCACCGAGATGTCGTGCGACGGGTCCCGGAGCGTCAGGAACACCACCCCGGCGCCGGGCCGCCGGGAGATCTGCGTGATCTGCCCCTCGACCCAGACCGCGCCGAGCCGGTCGATCCAGCCCCCGATCAGCCGCGACACCTCACCGACGGGGATCGGTGCTTCCGCGGACGTGTTGAGTGCCATGGAGCAACGCTAGACCGTCCCACTGACATCGCGGTCCCCGCCGTCGGACCGGTCCGGCCCCCTGCCGCCGTCCCGCCGCCCCCACTGGGTGGCGACCACCACGAGCCCCACGCCCAGCCACCCGACGCCGACCACCTGGGCGGCCGTCGAGGCCTCGTAGATCACCGCGAGCGAGATCAGCGCGCCGAGCGCCGGCACCAGCAGGTGCTTCCACCACACGACGGGACCGCCGTTGCGGCGCACCACGAACCAGCCGATCACGCTCGCGTGCAGCAGCGTGAACGCCGTCAGCGCGCCGATGTCGACGACCGATGTCAGCTTGTCCAGGCCGTCGTCCCGGCGCGCCGCCCACACCGCCGCGACCAGCGTGATGACCGCCGCGAGGGTCAGCGCGGGCCGCGGGACGCCGCCGCCGGTCCGCGCGAGGGCGCGCGGGAGCCGGTGGTCGCGGGCCATCGCGAACAGCAGCCGCCCGGCCGCCGCCTGCCCTGCCAGCGCCGCGAAGGCCGCGCCGATCGCCTTGCTCGCCGCGACCAGGTTGTGCAGCCAGTCGCCGGCGGCCGCGTCGACCGTGTCGTAGAACGCCGCGCCCTGCCTGCCGGGGTTCTCCGCGAGGTACGCCGACGACTCCGGCGAGAGCAGCGCGGCCAGGTAGGTCTGCGCGATGAACAGCGTGCCCGCGAGGACCAGGCAGAACAGCACCGCGCGGGCCACCTTCGCCGACCCGCCGGTCACCTCCTCCGCGAACGAGGCGATCGCGTCGAACCCCAGGTAGGACAGCACCGCCACCGACACCGCGGCGAACACCGCGGACAGCGAGAACGCCGTGTCCCCCGAGAACGGCGTCAGCCAGCCGCGCACCGGCCCGTCCTGCACGAGCACCACGACCGCGGCGACCACGAACACCAGCAGCACCGCGATCTCCAGCGCGAGCACCGCGAAGCCGACCCGTGCCGCCGCGCGCACCCCCCAGAGGTTCAGCCCGGTCGTCACCACCACCGCGACCGCCGTCCACACCCACTGCGACACCGACGGCACCAGCGCGTTCATCGCGATCCCGGAGAACAGGTACGCGACGGCCGGGATCAGCAGGTAGTCCAGCATCGCCATCCACCCCGCGATGAACCCCGGCCCCTGCCCGAGCCCCACCCGGGCGTACGCGTAGACCGACCCGGCCTGCGGGGCCACCTTCACCATCTGCGCGTAGCTGTACGCCGTGAACGCCATGGCGACCGTCGCCACCACGTACACCAGCGCCACCGCGCCGTTCGACTTCGCGTCGAGCGTCCCGAAGATGCCGACCGGGGCCATCGGGGCGATGAACAGCAGCCCGTAGACCACCAGGTCGCGGAAGGAGAGCGAGCGCCGCAGACCGTCCTCCCGCGCGGGGATGCGGTCGGGGCCGGCGTCGGCGCTGTGGGACATGGGGCCTCCGGGTCGGTGATCACGTGCGGCCCCAGTCTCGCCGCCCGGCCGATCTTCCGCCCCCCGGAGGCGGCCTTACGATGGGGGCATGACTGCTGCCACTCCCGCCCGCCGTGTCCTGCTCGCCGCGCCGCGCGGCTACTGCGCGGGCGTGGACCGCGCCGTGATCGCCGTGGAGAAGGCCCTGGAGCAGTACGGGGCCCCGGTGTACGTGCGCCACGAGATCGTCCACAACAAGTACGTCGTGCAGACCCTGGAGAAGAAGGGCGCGATCTTCGTCGAGCAGACGGCGGAGGTCCCCGAGGGCTCGATCGTCATGTTCTCCGCCCACGGCGTCGCCCCGACGGTCCACGCCGAGGCCGCCGAGCGCAAGCTCGCCACGATCGACGCGACCTGCCCGCTGGTCACCAAGGTCCACAAGGAAGCCGTCCGCTACGCCAAGGAGGACTACGACATCCTCCTCATCGGCCACGAGGGCCACGAGGAGGTCATCGGCACCTCCGGCGAGGCCCCCGACCACATCACCCTCGTCGACGGCCCCGAGGACGTCGCAGGCGTCACCGTCCGCGACGAGTCCAAGGTCGTCTGGCTCTCCCAGACCACCCTCTCCGTCGACGAGACCATGGAGACGGTCGACGCCCTCAAGGGCCGCTTCCCGAACCTGCTCTCCCCGCCCAGCGACGACATCTGCTACGCCACCCAGAACCGCCAGATCGCCGTCAAGAAGCTCGCCGAGGACGCGCAGCTCGTCATCGTCGTCGGCTCCAAGAACTCCTCGAACTCCATCCGCATGGTCGAGGTCGCCCTGGACGCCGGCGCCCCCGCCGCGCACCTGGTCGACTTCGCCGACGAGATCGACGAGGCCTGGCTCGACGGCGTCGACACCGTCGGCCTCACCTCCGGCGCGTCCGTCCCGGACGTGCTGGTCGACGGCGTCCTCGAATGGCTCGCCGCGCGGGGTTACGGCGACGTGGAGACGGTGAAGACCGCGGACGAGTCCATCACCTTCTCGCTCCCCAAGGAGCTCCGCCGGGACCTGCGCGCGGAGGCGGCGGCGCTGAACCGGTAGGCCGGGCGAAGGGGGCGGGGCGCGGTCCGGCGGGTTCGCCGGCTCCCCGCCCGCCGCACGTGTGACCGCGCGGTCGGCGGATACCGTAGACGTATGCAGATCTTCGGAGTGGACATCGGCGGATCGGGCATCAAGGGCGCCCCCGTCGACCTCGACCGCGGCGACCTCGCCGCCGAGCGGCACAAGGTCCTGACCCCGCACCCCGCGACCCCCGACGCGGTGGCCGACGGCGTCAAGGAGGTCGTCGACGCCTTCGACTGGACCGGTCCCATCGGCCTGACGTTCCCGGGCGTGGTCACGCACAACGTCATCCGGACCGCCGCCAACGTCGACAAGCACTGGATCGGCGTCGACGCCGTCGACCTCCTCGGCGAGCGCCTCGGCAACCGCGGGCTGACCGTCCTCAACGACGCCGACGCCGCCGGCATCGCCGAGATGAGCTTCGGCGCCGGCCGCGACCGCAGCGGCACCGTCATGATGCTCACCCTCGGCACCGGCATCGGCAGCGCCCTGTTCATCGACGGCCGCCTCGTCCCCAACACCGAGCTCGGCCACCTGGAGCTCCACGGCCACGACGCCGAGAAGCGCGCCTCCACCAAGGCCCGCGAGGACGAGGACCTGAGCTGGGAGCACTGGGCGCGCCGCGTCAGCAAGTACCTGGCGCACGTCGAGATGCTGTTCTCGCCGGAGCTGTTCATCATCGGCGGCGGCGTCAGCCGCAAGGCGGAGAAGTTCCTGCCGCACATCGAGGGTGTCCGGGCGGAGATCGTCCCCGCGCAGCTGCAGAACAACGCGGGTATCGTCGGCGCGGCGATGGCGGCGGCGAAGTCCTGACCCCCGGCCCCCGGGCCGTCAGTCGCGCCGCGGAGCGCGGCCGACGGTCCCGGTGCCGGCCTGCCGTAGCCGGCGGTTGCGGTGCCGCCGTACCAGCACGACCCGCCTGACCAGCGCGATCACCCCCGCGAGCAGCGTCCCCCCGTACAGCCACCCCGCGTGCACGGCGAGTGCGGACAGCGTGTCCACCGGGTCCCCGCCGGTGAGGACGACGGCCCCGACGCCGTACGCGATCGGCGCGGCGACCGGCGCGAGCACCAGGTCGGCCGGCCGCACCCACAGCGCGCAGGCGGCGGCCACCGCCGGGTACAGGACGGTCATCGCCGTGCCGGTGGAGTCGAGGAACAGGTGGTCGAGGCCGGCGACGGCCGCCAGCAGCGCGGTGGCCAGCAGCCCCGCGCCGAGCCCGGTCAGCCGCGGCCGCGGCAGCCGGCGCAGGGCGAGCACGACGGGGGGCGCGGGGCGCCGGCCCGCGGGCCGGTACCGGGCGAGTCGCCGCCGGGGGCCGCCGGCCGCGCGTTCGCGGGGCGGCGGGACGGCGCCGGGGGAGGCGTCGCGCCGGGGCCTGGACGTCCTGTGCTGCTGCTCCACCGGCCCACACTAGGCCGAGCCGCCCGCCCGCCCGGCCCCGGACACGCGCTTCGGTGCGACCTCGGCGTTCCGTCCGAACCGCGCCGGTCGCCCGGGCCGCGGACCGTCCCGCGCCGCGATCTCCCGCTCGGGTGAGATCTCCGCGCCCGCGCCCCTGTACCGTGAGACGCGCAGTCGAGGTTTCCAGGGGGCGGTGAGCATGCCCGGAGCCGCGGCCCACCCCACCCCCAACCGGATCCTGAGCGGACTGTCATGAGTACCAGCATCGGAATCGTCGGTCTGCCGAACGTCGGCAAGTCGACCCTGTTCAACGCCCTGACCAAGAACGACGTCCTGGCGGCCAACTACCCGTTCGCCACCATCGAGCCGAACGTCGGCGTCGTCGGCGTGCCCGACGCGCGGCTGACGAAGCTCGCGGAGATGTTCTCCTCGCAGCGCGTCCTGCCGGCGACCGTCGACTTCGTCGACATCGCGGGCATCGTGCGCGGCGCGTCGGAGGGGGAGGGGCTCGGCAACAAGTTCCTCGCGAACATCCGCGAGTCCGACGCGATCTGCCAGGTCATCCGCGCGTTCAAGGACGACAACGTCGTGCACGTCGACGGCAAGGTCTCGCCCAAGGACGACATCGAGACGATCAACACCGAGCTGATCCTCGCCGACCTGCAGTCCGTCGAGAAGGCCGTCCCGCGCCTGACCAAGGAGTCCCGTCTCCAGAAGGAGAAGGTCGCCGTCCTCGCGGCGGTCGAGGAGGCGCGCAAGATCCTGGAGACCGGCACGACCCTCTTCGCCGCGGGCATCACCGCGGAGACCGAGCAGGGCCGCCTCCTGCACGAGCTGCACCTGCTCACCACCAAGCCGTTCATCTACGTCTTCAACGTCGACGAGGACGAACTGGTCGACGAGGACTTCAAGGACGCGCAGCGCGCCCTCGTCGCCCCCGCCGAGGCGATCTTCCTCAACGCGAAGATCGAGTCCGAGCTGATCGAGCTCGACGACGAGGAGGCGCTCGAACTCCTGCAGTCCATGGGCCAGGACGAGCCCGGCCTCGCCACCCTCAGCCGCGTCGGCTTCGACACCCTGGGCCTGCAGACCTACCTCACCGCCGGCCCCAAGGAATCCCGCGCCTGGACCATCAAGAAGGGCGCCACCGCCCCCGAGGCCGCCGGCGTCATCCACACCGACTTCCAGAAGGGCTTCATCAAGGCCGAGGTCATCTCCTTCGACGACCTCGTCACCGCCGGCTCCGTCACCGAGGCCCGCGCCAAGGGCAAGGCCCGCATGGAGGGCAAGGAGTACGTCATGCAGGACGGGGACGTGGTGGAGTTCCGCTTCAACGTCTGACGCGTCCTGCCGGGGCCGTCCGATCCGCTCGGGAGCGGGTCGGGCGGTCGGGGTCAGGGGCGGGTCCAGCCGTGGGCCCGGGCGTGAGGGGAGGAGACCCCACGGGGCCCGCGTGAGGAGGCGTTCGCGCGGCTGCCACGCTGGCGGGCATGAGGATCGCGGTGGCGCAGATGGGGTGCGTGCCCGCCGACGTCCGGGCGAACGTGCGGCGGATGGCCGAGCTGGCCGCGTCGGCGCGCGACGAGGGCGCCGAGGTTGTGGCATTCCCGGAGCTCGCGGTGACCGGGTACGAGGTCGAGGCCGTCCGCAAGGACCGGGAGCTGTGGGTCCGGCCGGACGACGGCCGGTTGGATCCGCTGCGGGCGTCCGGGGTGGCGACGGTGGTGAACTGCGCCGAGGACACCGGCGGCGAGCGCCCCGCGATCACGTCGTTCGTGTTCGGCGCGGACGGCGGGCTGGTCACGACGTACCGCAAGCAGCACCTGTTCGAGCACGAGCGCGAGGTGTTCGCGCCCGGGCGCGCGGACGGCCGCTTCGCGCTCGGCGGCCTGCGCTTCGCGCTCGCGACGTGCTTCGACAACCACTTCCCCGAGCTGGTCGCCCGGGGCGCGGCCGACGGCTGCGCGGTCCACCTCGCCAGCTCCCTCTACGGCACCGGCGCCGGCCGCACCGAACTCGCCACCGTCTACCCGGACATCGCCCGGCACGGCCTGTACGTCGCCGTCGCCAACCACGTCGGCCCCGCGGGCCCGTGGACCGGCTGCGGCCGGTCGGCGATCCACGCGCCCGGGGGCGGGCTGCTCGCGGAGGCGGACGGGGAGACGGAGGGGGTCGTCGTCGCGGACGTCGGCTGACGCGGGGGCGGCGGCGTACGGCCCTCCCTGGGGCCCACGCCCCCGGCCCGCCCGCCTACGAAACGGTCTCGATGCCCCCGGCCGTCTGCGCACCCGTCCGCCGGGCCGCAATCATGGGGGGATGGACCCGCCGCCGCTCAGCCTCCGCCGCCCCGCGTGGGTCGCGGCCGACCCGTCGGTGCTCGGGGTCGCGCTGGTGTACCCGATGCAGGGGCCGGGCGGGATCTTCGGGCCGGGGTGCGAGGCGTGCGCGCGGTTGGCGGTGGAGGAGGTCAACGGGGCGGGCGGGGTGCTCGGGCGGGAGCTGCGGCTCCTCGAGGTGGACGGCGGGGCGGATCCGCGGCGGGTCGCGGCGGAGGTGGAGGCGCTGGTCGCGGCCGGCGCGGTGCAGGGGGTCACGGGCTGGCACATCAGCTCGGTGCGGCAGGCGCTCGCGCCCCGCGTCGCGCACCGGGTGCCGTACGTCTACACCGCGCTGTACGAGGGCGGTGAGCGCACCGAGGGCGTCTTCATGACCAGCGAGACCCCCGCCGGGCAGTTGCTCCCCGCGATGCGCACGCTCGCGGAGGCGCGGAACGTACGGCGCTGGTTCGTCGTCGGCAACGACTACGTGTGGCCGCGCGCCACCGCCCGTGCGGCGCGGCGGTACGCGCGGGAGTGCCGGGGGCGGATGTGCGGGGAGGCGTACCTGCCGCTCGGCACCGACGACTTCGCCGACGTGCTGCGCCGCATCGAGCGGACGGACGCGGACGGCGTCCTGATGCTGCTCGTGGGCAGCGACGCGGTCCGCTTCAACCGCGCGTTCGCCGCGGCCGGGCTCGACGCGCGTGCGCTGCGGCTCAGCACCCTGATGGACGAGAGCATGCTGCTCGGCAGCGGCCCCGGAGCGACGGCCGACCTGTTCAGCACCGCCGGCTTCTTCGCCTCGCTCGCCGACGGCAACAGCATGGACTTCCACGGCCGTTACGCCGCCCGCTTCGGCGCCGACGCGCCCGTCCCCGGCAGCCTCGGCGAGTCCTGCTACGAGGGCGTGCTCCTCCTCGCCGCGCTCATCGAGCGCGCCCGCACCCTGGACGTCACCGCCATCGGCGCGACCGCCGACCAGGTCCGCTACGAGGGCCCGCGCGGTCTCCTCGGCCTCGACGGCCGGCACGTCCGCCAACGCATCTACCTGGCCGAGGCGGACGGCCTCGACTTCAGCGTGGTCGCCCAACTCCCCTCGCCGCAGCGCCTGGTGTGACCTCGGCGCGGTCGTCGGCCAGCGCCTCGGACAGCCGGCCGAGCAGCGACACCAGCTGAGTCTCCTCGCCGCCGTCGAGGCCGGGCACGCCCTCCGCCTTCACCGCGCGGGACAGCTGCCGACGGCGGGCGAGGCCCCGGGGGGTGAGCTGGACGAGGACGCGGCGGCGGTCGGCGGGGTCGACGCGGCGGAACACCCAGTTCTGGTCCACGAGTTGGTCCATCAGCTTGGTCAGGGTCGGCGCGGGCAGCGCCGCGTCGTCGGCGAGGGACGTCATGTTCCGCCCCTCGTCCGCGGAGAGCAGGTCGAGCACCCGCCAGGCGTCGACGGAGCAGTCGAAGGCGTCGAGCACCGCCTGGACGCGTCGCGCCGCGAGGCGCTCGGCGCGGGTCAGCAGGTGGAGCAGTTCGTGGGGCTGCCTCGCCATCGCTCTCCTCGGCTCGCGTCCGCCCGCCCGGCAGGCCGGGAGTGAGCGATGAGCCTACAGGCGATCAGGAGGCCTCCGGGAGAGCATTTCCCGTATCAGATCCTTTCCGGCGAAAGTATTCAATCGGCGATCACCGTGACGTGCCGTCACATACGCCCGGAGCATGATTACTTCCGTCGGAAACTGTCCCTCAACTGCTCCGCAACGCGACGGAAACAGTTCCGCCCCAGGCTGTGGACCACTTCAGCGACCAGCCCGGAGGCGATCCCGGAACGGCTGGGTCCAGCCACGCGCATTCCGCTCCTCTCCCGTCCGCCCCTTTCGGGGCAAGGAGGTAATTGCCATGTCCGGGCTCATCAGCAGGCGCGGTCTCCTGACCGGTATATCCGCGATCGGCGCCGGCGCCGCGCTCAGCGCCTGCGGCGCGAAGACCGGCGGTGACACGTCGAAGGCCGCCGGCGCCAAGGCGGACACCGCGGGCGACACCGTCAAGGTCGGCCTGCTCAACTCGCTCTCGGGGACGATGGCGATCAGCGAAGTCACCGTCCACAACGCGCTGCTGCTCGCCGTCAAGGAGATCAACGCGGCCGGCGGCGTCCTCGGCAAGAAGCTGAAGCCGATCAGCCAGGACGGCGCGTCCGACTGGCCGACCTTCGCCGAGAAGGCGCAGGCGCTGATCACCGACTCCAAGGTCGTCGCCACGTTCGGCTGTTGGACGTCCGCGAGCCGCAAGGCCGTGAAGCCGGTCTTCGAGCGGAACAAGTCCCTGCTGTTCTACCCCGTGCAGTACGAGGGCCTGGAGCAGTCGCCGTACATCTTCTACTCGGGGGCGACCACCAACCAGCAGATCGTGCCCGCGCTCGACTACCTCAAGAAGCAGGGCCTCACCAAGCTCTACCTCGTCGGCAGCGACTACGTCTTCCCGCGCACCGCCAACAAGATCATCAAGACGTACGCGGAGGCGAACGGCATGGAGGTCCTCGGCGAGGACTACGCGCCGCTGGGATCCACGGAGTTCGCGACGATCGTCAACAAGGTCAAGGGCGTGGGGGCGGACGCGGTCTTCAACACGCTCAACGGGGACAGCAACGTCGCCTTCTTCAAGGAGTACAAGTCCGCGGGGCTGACCGCGAAGAAGCTGCCGGTGCTCTCCGTCTCCATCGCCGAGGAGGAGGTCAAGAGCATCGGGACGCAGTACCTGGAGGGGCAGTTGACCGCCTGGAACTACTACCAGACCACCCCGGGCGCGGCGAACGAGAAGTTCGTCGCCGCGTACCAGGCCGCGTACGGCAAGGACAAGCCGACCAGCGACCCGATGGAGGCCGCGTACATCTCCGTCCACCTGTGGGCGGCGATGGTCGAGAAGGCGGGTTCCTTCGACGTGGAGAAGGTCAAGGCCGCGTCGGACGGGATCACCTTCGACGCGCCGGAGGGCAAGGTCACCGTCGACGGGGCGACGCAGCACGTCTACAAGACGGCCCGCATCGGCAAGGTCACCTCCAGCGGCCTCATCGAGGAGGTCTGGAACTCCGGCGAGCCCGTGAAGCCTGACCCGTACCTCAAGGGCTACGACTGGGCGTCGAGCCTGTCCTGAGGGGGCCTGGGGCGGCCGGCGGCGGGGGGTCCGGCGGCTCCGCCGCGGGTACCGGCCTCCGCCCGGTGGCCGCGATCTCCCCCGAGCTCTCGGCTTCGCTCGAGCAGGGGGCGCCCCCGCCGGGCCACACCTTTTCGGCCTCCGCCCCGCTCCGCCCGAAGTCCCTTCCCCGTCCCCGACCCGGAGCCGCCCCATGACGGTCATCCTCAACCAGTCCTTCACCGGCGTCAGCATCGGCGCCGTCCTGCTGCTCATCGCGCTCGGTCTGACGCTGACGTTCGGGCAGATGGGCGTCATCAACATGGCGCACGGCGAGTTCATCATGGCGGGCGCGTACACCACGTACGTGCTGCAGAAGCCGATCGAGAGCGCCGGCGTCTCGCTCCTCCTCGCCCTCCCGCTCGCGTTCCTCGTGGCGGGGGCGATGGGCGCGCTCCTCGAATGGGCACTGATCCGGCGGCTGTACACCCGGCCGCTGGACACCCTGCTGGTGACCTGGGGCGTCTCGCTGATGCTCCAGCAGCTCGCGCGGGACGTCTTCGGCGCGCCGAACGTGCAGACGACCGCGCCCGACCTGCTGACCGGCAGCGTGTCGATCGCGGGGGTGAACCTGGCGAACAGCCGGCTGTTCATCCTCGGGTTCGCGCTGCTGTGCGTGGTGGGGCTCGCGGCGATCCTGCGGGTGACGCCGCTGGGCCGCCGGATCAGGGCCGTGGTGCAGAACCGGGACCTCGCGGAGGTGTCGGGGATCGCGACCGAGCGGGTGGACCGGACGACGTTCTTCATCGGCTCGGGCCTCGCCGGCACGGCCGGCGTCGCGCTGACGCTGATCGGCCCGATCGGGCCGACGACGGGGACGAACTACATCGTGGACGCCTTCCTGGTCGTGGTCGTCGGCGGGATCGGACGGCTCAGGGGGGCCGTGATCACCGCCTTCGCGCTCGGGCTGCTGCAGTCCGTGCTCGAGTACTCGACGACCGTCAGCGTGGCGAAGGTGGTGGTCCTGGTGGGGATCGTCGCCTTCCTGCAGTGGCGGCCGCAGGGCCTGTACACCGTGCGCACGAGGAGCCTCGTATGACGACGACGAGCACACCGCCGGCGGCCCCCGCCCCGGCCGCCGGACCCCCGGCCGCGCAGGCCGAGCCGGTCCTCTCCCGCTACCGCGTCCCCGCCGCGTTCGCACTCGGCGCGGTGCTGCTGCTGGGCGTCGCCCCGCTGGTCCTCTCCGACTTCCGGCTCGGGCTGCTCGCGAAGTACCTCTGCTACGGGATCGTCGCGGTCGGCGTCAGCCTCGCCTGGGGCCGGGGCGGGCTGCTCGTCCTCGGCCAGGGGGTGTTCTTCGGCATCGGCGGCTACGCGATGGCGATGCACCTCAAGCTCGCCGACGCGGCGGCGGTGGGGGAGACCCTGCCGGACTTCATGCTGCTCTACGGCACCTCCGGTCAACTCCCGTGGTGGTGGCAGCCGTTCGCCAACCCGCTGTTCGCGCTCGCGATGACCGTCCTGCTGCCGATGGCCGTCGCCGCGCTGCTCGGCGTCCTCGTCTTCCGCCGCCGGGTCAAGGGCGCGTACTTCGCGATCCTCAGCCAGGCGCTGGCCGCCGCGCTCGCCATCTGGCTGGTCGGCCAGCAGGCCACCACCGGCGGCACCAACGGCCTCACCGACATCCAGGGCTTCTTCGGCTACGACCTGAACGACCCGGTCAACCAGCGGATGGTGTACGTGGTCATCGCCGTCGCACTCCTCGCGCTGATGGCCCTCGCCCGCCAGCTGTTCGTCAGCCGGTACGGCGAACTCCTCGTCGCCGTACGGGACTCCGAGGAGCGGGTGCGCTTCCTCGGCTACAACCCGGCGAACGTGAAACTCGTCGCGTACGTCGTCGCCGCCGGGATGGCGGGGCTCGCGGGGGCGCTGTTCGTGCCCGCGGTCGGGATCATCTCGCCGGCGCTGATCGGGATCGTGCCGTCGATCGGCTTCGTCATCGGCGCGGCGGTCGGCGGCCGGGCGTCGCTCGTCGGCGCGGTGCTCGGGGCGATCGCGGTCGCGTGGGCGCAGAGCACCCTCTCCGACGCGTGGCCGGCCGGCTGGACGTACCTCCAGGGCCTGCTGTTCGTCGTCGCCGTCGGCTTCCTGCCCGGCGGGCTCGCCTCGCTGGCGACGTTCCGGCGGTGGCGGCGTACTCCTGATCAGAAGGCCCGGACGGGAGAGAGCGCATGAACGGCGAGGGACTGACCGTCCGCGACCTGCGGGTGACGTTCGACGGCGGCGTCATGGCCGTCGACGGCGTCGACCTGGACATCCCGCCCGGTGACCTGCGGTTCCTGATCGGTCCGAACGGGGCGGGAAAGACGACACTGGTCGACGCGGTGACCGGGCTCGTACGGTCCACCGGCTCGATCCGCTTCGCCGGGCAGGAGATCACCGGGCAGCCCGTGCACCGCATCGCCCGCCGCGGGATCGGCCGCACCTTCCAGACCGCGACGGTCTTCGAGCAGCTCACCGTCGAGCAGAACCTCGACATCGCCGCCGGGGCGGGCCGCGGTGCGCTCACCCTGCTCCGGCGGCGCCGGCACCTGCCCGACTCCGTCGGCCGGGCCCTGGAGACCACCGGCCTGACCGCGCTGCGCCAGCGCCCGGCCGGGGTGCTCGCGCACGGGCAGAAGCAGTCCTTGGAGATCGGCATGCTGCTCGTCCAGGACGTGAAGCTGCTCCTGCTCGACGAGCCGGTCGCCGGGATGAGCCACGACGAGCGCGAGTCGACCGGCGCGCTGCTCCAGCGGGTCGCCGAGGACCACACCGTCGTCGTCATCGAGCACGACATGGACTTCATGAGGTCCTTCGCCCGCAGCGTCAGCGTGCTGCACGCCGGCAGGGTACTCAGCGAGGGCACGGTCGCGCAGGTGCAGGCCGACGCGAAGGTCCAGGAGGTCTACCTTGGGCGCGCGTCCGAGCCCGAGCCCGTCCCCGTCACGGAAGAGGTGTGAGCCCGATGCTCCGGATCAACGGCCTGCGCGCGGGGTACGACCGCACCACCGTCCTGCACGACGTCACCCTCGCCGTCCCCCCGGACGGGGTCGCGGCCGTCCTCGGCCACAACGGGGCCGGCAAGAGCACCCTCCTGCGCGCGGCGATGGGCCTCCTGCGGCCCTCCGCCGGCTCGGTGGTGCTCGACGGCGAGGACATCACCCGCCTCGCCCCCCACCAGCGGGTCGCCCGCGGGATGGCGTACGTCCCCCAGGGGCAGCAGTCCTTCCCCCACCTCACCACCGCCGAGAACCTCCAACTCGTCGCCGACGCCTCTCCCCGCGCGGACGCCTCCGCGATCTCCGACGCGCTCGACCTGTTCCCCGTCCTGCGCGAGCTCTCCCACCGCCGCGCCGGCCTGCTGTCCGGCGGCCAGCGCCAGCAACTCGCCCTCGCCCGCGCGCTCGTGACCCGACCGCGGCTCCTCCTCCTCGACGAGCCGACCGAGGGCATCCAGCCCTCGGTCGTCGCCGAGATCGAGTCGACGATCCTGTCGCTGGCCGCCCGCGGCGGGCTGTCCGTCCTGCTGGTCGAGCAGCACGTCGGCTTCGCCATGCGCGCGGCGTCCCGCTACTCCGTCCTGGAGGCGGGCCGGGTCACCTCCTCCGGAGAGGGCGGCACCGGCTCGGAGGCGGTCGTCCGCGAGGCCCTCAGCGTGTAGTGCGGCGGGGCGGTCAGGCCGGGCTCGACCGGCTGTCCCCGCCGACCGCGGACCGGTCCGCCGCCGTCCCCCGCGCCCGCGTGCGCGCCGCGTCCGCCGCGGAGTGCAGGGAGCGCAGGGCGAGGAGCAGGACGCCGATGTCGTCCAGGTAGACCGGGTCGGGCAGCAGGTCCACCGGGCTGACGGTGTAGACCAGCGCGCCCCAGAACGCGAGCTTGTTGCTGACGGGGATGCCCGCCTCCCGCAGCGCGGTCCGGGTCCGCAGCAGCCGCACGAGGAGCACCACCGCCGCGGCGAACGCGGCGAGGAGGAGGACGGCGGCGATCACGAGGAGAACGACGGCTTCGTTGCTCATGGGGAGCGTCTACCCCGGGCCGGGCGGCGAAGCCCTCCTCGGGCTCATCCGGCCGCGTCCAGTTTCGCCCGCTGCTCCGCGGAGAGCTCCAGCTCCAGCGCCGCGAGGCTGTCGTCCAGCTGGGCGACGGACGACGCGCCGACGAGCGGGATGATCGGCAGGTCGTGCCCGAGCTGCCAGGCGAGCACGACCTGGTTGAGCGGAGCACCGAGCTCCGCCGCGACCTCCCGGAGCGCGGCGAGCCGGGTCACCGTGCCCGGGTGGTCGAAGTCCGCCCCCAGCGGCTTCGCGTCGTTCACGTACGCCCCGCCGAGCAGCGGCGAGTACGCGACGAGCGTCAGCCCGTCCCCCGACTCCCGCACGTAGCTCAGCAGGTCGCCGCTCGCCGCTCCCTGGCCCCCGTCCACCGACAGCGGCGTCGGCAGGTCTGTCCGCGGCCGCAGGTAGCTGTGGTGGTACTGCAGCAGCTCGAACGCCGGCAGCCCCGCGGCCCGCGCGATGTTCCGGGCCCGCTCGATCTTCCACGTCCAGTGGTTGCTGACGCCGAGGAGTCCGACGGAGCCCTCCGCGACCACCGCGCCGAACCCCTCGACGGTGTCCTGCAGAGGCGTCCCGGGGTCCTCGATGTGCGCGTAGAGGACGTCGAGCTTCTCCACCCCGAGGTTCTCCCGGCTGCGGTCCACGGCCTCGCGGATCGTCTTCGGCGACAGCCCCTCGGGGTTGTCGACGTAGCCCGTCCCCGGCGCGAGCGGCCGGGCGCCCAGCTTCGTCGCGACGACGACCTCGGAGCCGACGCCGCGGCTCTTCAGCCACCGCCCGAGCAGCTGCTCGCTCGCGCCGCCCTGCCCGCCGTCCTCCCAGTACGCGTAGTTGTTCGACGTGTCGATGAAGGTGCCGCCGGCCTCCACGTACCGGTCGAGCACCTCGAACGAGGTGCGCTCGTCCGTGCGGCTGCCCATGAGCATCGCGCCCAGGCTGAGCGCGCTCACCTCGCGGCGGGTGGCGGGGTCGGTGCCGATGAAGCGGGTACGCATGGCGGATCCTCTCCTGCGCCCGTGCGGCGGACCGTTCCTCGGTCCGTCCCTGCGGGGGGCGACGGACAGGACTCTGCCGGTTGGAGCACTCTCGAAGTCAACGCCTGATGCGGCGATCGCGGACCGCGGTTCACCGCGTACCATTCGCCCACTCGTTCGCCCCGCGCGTCCCCTTGGAGCACACCTTCCGTGGCCAGTCCGCCCACGCCCCCGATACCCCCGCCCTCCGTACCCTCGCCCACGGGCCCCGGCCCGTACGGCGGGTACCGCCCCTTCCCGCCCGTCGCGCCCCACGTCCCGGTGAACGGGTTCGCGATCGCGTCCCTGGTGACCGGGGTCCTCTGCTTCCTCCCCGGGGTCGGCCTGGTCCTCGGCGCCGTCGGCCTCCTGCAGATCCGCAGGCGGCGCGAACGCGGCACGGGGCTCGCGGCCGCCGGCATGGCGCTCTCCGGCGTCGGGCTCGCCGTCGCGCTCCTCCTCGGCGCCACCGGCGCGGCGAAGGACTTCGCCGACGGCTTCCGCTACGACGTCGAGGCGGCCGCGCGGCGGGGGGCTCTCGCCGACCTGGCGGCCGGGGACTGCTACGACCCGGTCGGCAGGCAGGACGACGAGGAGGTCTCCGAGGTCGTGAAGCGGTCCTGCGCGCAGCCGCACGCAGGGGAGGTCTTCGCCGTGTTCCCGGTCGAGGGGTTCGACTCCTATCCGGGCGACGAGAAGCTGGACGCCATCGGCGCCGACACGTGCTGGGAGCGGCAGACGGCGTTCACCATGGACACCTGGGCGGTGCCCGCCGGCGTGGAGATGTACTACTTCGTGCCTCTGGAGGAGTCCTGGCGGCTGGGCGACCGCAGCGTGACCTGCGCGATGGTCGACGAGCGCGGCAGGCGGAAGGGCTCGGTCCGCGCGGACGAGCAGAGCCACGACAAGGACCAGGCGGCCTTCCTCAGGTCCGTCAACGCCGTCGACGTCGTCTCCTCGCGGATGCCGGTCGCCGACCCCGAGGACGACCTGGGCGCGAACCGGAAGTACGCCGCGGAGGTCCGCGCGGCACTGGACACCGAACTGTCCGCGCTCAGCGGGCACGCCTTCTCGCCCGAGGCGCGCAAGCGGGTCGCGGCGTACGTCGCGGAGCGCGCACGAGCGGTCGAGGACTGGGAACGCGCCGCGGACGCCTCCGACGCCGACGAGTTCTGGGCCGCCTGCGGCGAGGCCGAGGAGGCCATGGGGCTCGAGGCCGAGATCCCGGTCCGCAAGGCCCTCGGCCTGGAGCAGAAGCTGCCGAAGTGGTACACGGACCCCGCGGACGACGTCTCCGTGTGACCGGACCCCGCGGGCGCTCGTCACCTGTCCGGGCCGGGGGCTCGGGGCGGCAGGCACTCCGGCCCGCGGACGCACGCGAAGGGGGCCGGGGCGTCGACGCCCCGGCCCCCCGTCGCCGTGCGGGCGGCCGTTCTAACTCAGGCCCTTGTGGAGGGACTTGACGAGTTCGCCGTCGGGGGTGTCCGCGTCGAGCGACCAGATCATGGCGCCGCCGAGCTTGAGGCCCTTGATGTACGCGGCCTTGGTGCGCAGCACGATCGGGTCGTCGTACGTCCAGAGCGTGTTGCCGTCGAACAGCCACGCGTGCCCGCCGAGCAGGTCGCGGTGGACCTTGTACGTGCCGGAGTCCGCGAGCTTCTTCAGCTCCTCGTAGTCCTCGTAGCCCGCCGCGTACCTGGCCGGCGCGGGACCGGTCGCCGGCTGGCCGAGGCCGTCGCCGCCGCCGCTGACCCCGGTCCAGCCCTGACCGTAGAAGGGCACGCCGACGACCAGCTTGCGGGCGGGGGCGCCGCGCTTGATCCAGTCGAACACGACCTGGTTCACGCTGTAGTCGTTCCGCGCGAAGAGCGCGGACTGCTGGGCGGTGGTCTTCTCGCCGGAGACGTGGAAGTCGTAGCCCTGCAGGTTGACGAAGTCGAAGTCCTTGATGATCTTCTTGACGTCGAAGCCGGCGTCGATCTTCGCGGGAGCGGCCGGCACGTACGCCGTCAGCTCGTACTTCTTCTTCTGCTCCCTGCCGTACGCGTCGATCTGTTTGCGGAACTCCGCGATCAGCGCGGTGAAGTTGGCCTTGTCCTCCGGGCGGAAGACGGTGCCGGCGTCACCCGCCGAGCCGGGCCACTCCCAGTCGACGTCGATGCCGTCGAAGAGGCCGGCCGCCGCGCCGTCGCCGCCGCGGGCGCCGTCGACGGGCAGGTTGCCCTTGAGGTGCAGGTCGACGCAGGAGGCGACGAGCGCCCTGCGGGCCTCGGGGGTGCGGACGCTGTCGGAGAAGTTCTTGGACCAGCTCCAGCCGCCCAGCGAGATCATCACCTTCAGGCCGGGGTACTTGGCCTTGAGCTCGCGCAGCTGGTTGAAGTTGCCGGCGAGCTTCTGCTCGGCGGTGTCCGCCACGCCGTCGATGTTGTCGGCGGCGTCGATCGGACGGGCGTAGTCGGCCCAGGCGTCGGCCTGGCCCGCCACGTTCCCGGTGAAGCACTTGCCGTCGGTGCTGATGTTCCCGAAGGCGTAGTTGATGTGGGTGAGGCGGGCCGCGGTGCCGCTGGTGTCCAGGTCCTTGACCTGGAAGTCGCGGCCGTAGACGCCCCATTGGGTGAAGTACCCGACGCGCTTGTAGGAGGATTCCGCCTGCTGGCCGGACCCGCCGGACCCGTGGGACGAGGGTCCCGCCGAGGCTGTGGGGGCCAGGGTGGCGATGAGCGAAGTGGCACAGGCCGCGGCTGTGGCGAGCCTGCCGAGAAGTCTTCGGCGCATGGGCGGAAGCTATTGGTCTGGACCATGGATGGTCAAGAGGCTGTCAAGGAACGGCAGTTGGCGTGCGGTGGACCTGTCCGCGTGAGCTTCCGCTTAAACGTTCCCGCCCTGCGGGTCATCACTTCGGGTGATTGTCTGGCCCGGGCTTGCGGGCGGCAACCGACGGTTGTCACGCTGTTGCTGTCCGTCAGGTCGAGGGGAGCGTTAAGTGACATTCGGTGAGCAGCCGGCCTACCTGCGCGTCGCGGGCGATCTCCGCCAAAAGATCGTCGACGGCTCGCTGCCTCCTCACACCCGGTTGCCCAGCCAGGCCCGCATCCGCGAGGAGTACGGCGTCTCGGACACGGTCGCGCTGGAGGCCCGCAAGGTCCTCATGGCCGAGGGGCTGGTCGAGGGCCGCTCCGGTTCGGGGACGTACGTGCGGGAGATCCCCGTGCCGCGCAGGGTGGCCCGCTCCGGTTTCCGCCCGGCCGGCGGCTCGACGCCGTTCCGCCAGGAGCAGGCCGAGGGCGGCGCGCGGGGCACCTGGGAGTCCCGCAGCGAGCAGACGGACGCGAGCCCCGCCGTCGCCGAGCGCCTCGGTCTGGAGGAGGGCGACCGCGTGATGTGCACCCGGTACGTCTTCCGGGACGCGGGCGAGCCCATGATGCTCTCCACCTCCTGGGAGCCGCTCGCCATCACCGGCCGCACCCCCGTGATGCTCCCGGAGGAGGGCCCGCTCGGCGGCTGCGGGGTGGTCGAGCGGATGGCCGCGATCGACATCGTCGTGGACAACGTGGTGGAGGAGGTCGGCGCCCGCCCCGGCCTCGCCGAGGAGCTCCACGCGCTCGGCGGCGTCCCGGGCCACGCGGTCCTCGCCCTGGAGCGCACCTACTACGCCTCCGGCCGCGCGGTGGAGACGGCGGACGTGGTCGTCCCCGCCGACCGCTACCGGATCTCGTACCACCTGCCGGTGCGGTAGCGCCGTCGCGGGTCCCGCTCCCCAGGGGGGCGCGTTCTTCGGAGCGCGCCCCCCTCTCCGTGGCCGATTGCGTACCTCTTTGTGAAAACGCGTATCCGGTGCGTGAAGGTCGGGCGTACGCTCGGGCATATGCGACAAGCGCATTCGGCACGTCGGGCGGTCGACAGGCGGGGAGCGGGAGATGGGGACAGGACCAGTGACAGAGAGCTCCGCGACTCTCCCCTGGCTGGTGATCAGGCAGGACGACAACGGCAACCGCTACCGCGTGGGCCGCTACGCCACCCGCGCCGAGGCGCAGCGGGTCGCCGACGGCCTGGAGCAGCGCGGCCACAAGCAGCTCTACTGGGTGGAGCGCGTCGACGACCCGCAGCAGTGAGCCGGGTGCCGCGGCGGACGGGCGGCTCCGCGGGGGCCCGGGGCCCGCGCCCTGGTCGGGCGGACGGCAGGCTGCGCCTGGTCCGGGGCGCTTCGAGAGCCGACCGGCCCGCATAGGGTGCGCCCATGACGGAACGACGTGTGGTGGTCGGTGCGGCCCTCTACGACCGGGCGCCCGGCGCCGACGGGTGCCGGCTGCTCGCGGCGCGGCGCAGCGCGCCCGCCGAGCTGGCCGGGCGGTGGGAGCTGCCCGGCGGCAAGGTGGAGCCCGGCGAGCCGCCCGCGGACGCGCTGGTCAGGGAGTTGCGCGAGGAGCTCGGGGTGACGGCGGAGCCCCTGGAGCGCATCGCGGGGGAGTGGCCGCTGCGCGCGCCGTACGTCCTGCACGTCTGGACCGCCCGGCTGGCCGCCGCGTCCGCGGAACCGCGGCCGCTGGAGGACCACGACGAGCTGCGATGGCTCGGCCCGGACGAGGTATGGGACGTCGACTGGCTCGACCAGGACCGCCCCGCGGTCCGTGAGGCCGCCGCCCGGCTCTGACCGCGGCCCGCCCGGCTCCGGCCCGCCGCCCCGCGTGCGCCCCCCGTGCGGGTGCGCCCCCTGCGGTCTGCGCGTCCTCGCGAGGCAGGGGGGCGTGCGCCCGCGCGAGGGGCGCACGGTGCCCGTGCGGTACGCCGTTCGTGCCACTGTGCGCCACGAGGCGACCACTGTGGCGGTAGTCCGCTGTCGAAATCGGGTATGGGGCAGGTAACCCCCGCAAACCGGACAGCGTCCGCCGTAGGTCTGGAAGTGGTCGCGTGATCGAGACCGAAGGCGACCGTGCCGAGTGGACGTTCCCGGCCGAGGCGAGTGCCGTCCGCTCCGTCCGCGGCCTGGTCCGCGGCACGCTGGGCGCCTGGGAGATGGACGACTGCGCGGACGTCACGGTGCTGCTCGTCAGCGAACTCGTGACCAACTCCGTCCGCCACGCCTCCGGGCCGATCGGCGTCCGGCTGATCCGGCCGGCCAGGCGCCTGGACGGGCTCCGCGTCGAGGTCTCGGACCCGCACCCGGAGCCGCCGCGCGAGCGCGCCGCCCGCCCCGACGACGAGGGCGGACGAGGACTGCAGCTGCTGGCCTGTTCCGTGCGCGAGTGGGGTACTCGTCGAGGGGAAGCGGGCAAAACGGTGTGGTTCGAACTCGCCCCCGCCGGTGAGGAGCGGGGGTGAGGGGATCTCGGCCGGAAAGGCGTGTGATCCGAAGACGCCGTGAACATTGTGTTGCACGCGGCCGTAGTGCTGAAGTGTTCACCCGGGGCAACGCGACCGTCCGGGACGGTCGCGAAGGCCCCCGACCCCGTCCGCGAGGACGGGCTGCCGCCGAGGGGATCAGGCCCTGAGGCGGTGCGCTGGAGGGGACGGTCGCGTGAGCGAGATACCGGCGGACGTGAGGGCACACGGCGGGCGCGGGGCTGCCGTGTGGCAGGCGAGCCCGCCAGGATCCATCTACGACTACATCAAGGTGGCCTCCTTCTCGCTCGGCCCCGACGGGCGCATCGAGCAGTGGAGCGCGCGGGCCGAGGAGCAGTTCGGGGTGTCCGCGGCCGACGCCGTCGGCAAGGACCCCGTCGACGCCTTCGTCCCCCCCGAGCTGCGCGGCCGCGGCCGCCACCGGGTCGCCGAGATACTCGACGGCAAGGAGTGGACCGGCACCGTGCCCTTCCGGATGCCGCCCGGCTCAGGCGACCGGGCCGGCGCCGAGGGCGTCGCCGAGATCTACGTGATGCCGACCCGCACCGAGCGCGGCGAGAACGCCGCGGTGTGCATCGTGGTGGACGTCCGGGCCCTGCGCGGGATCGAGACCGACCTCGCCGCCTCGCAGGCGATTTTCGGCCAATCCCCGTTCGGGTTCCTCCTCTTCGACACCGAGCTGCGCGTCCAGCGCGCCAACCGGCGGTTCGCCTCCGTCTTCGGCGGCGCGACCGAGGCCCACCGCGGCCAGACCGTCCACGACTACCTGCCGCCCGCCGAGGCCGAGCGCATGGACACGGCCCTGCGCCGGGTCCTGGAGACCGGCGAGTCGGTCACCGAGCTCCAGGTCGTCGGACCCGTGCCCGGCAGCAGCGAGCGCCGCCACTGGTCCATCAACCTCTACCGGGTGCACAGCGGTTCGGGCCGCCCGGTCGGCGTCGCCGGGCTCGGCACCGACGTCACCCGCCGGCACATCGCCGCCCGCGAGGCCGCCCGCGCCCGCCGCAACCTCGCCCTGCTCAACGAGGCCGGCGCCCGGATCGGCAACTCCCTCGACCTGGAGACCACCGCCAAGGAACTCCTCGGCGTCACCGTGCCCGGCTTCTGCGACCTGGCCTCCGTCGACCTGTACCAGGGCCTGCTCGCCGGCGACGAGACCCCGCCCGGCCTCGCCGACGGCAGCGCGGAGGTCCGCCGCGTCGCCTTCGCCAGCGCCGTCTCCGACGCGCCCCTCGGCCGCGAGGAGTACGAGGGACGCGACGCGTACGACGACTCCGGCGACACCGCCGCCGGCTCCGGCGACCACGGCGGCGGCCCGCCGGACGTCCGGGTCGGGGCCGTCCACCGCTACCCGTTCAACTCGCCCGGCGCGGGCGCCCTGCGCACCGGCCGGCCCCAGCTGCTCCCCGGCGCCGACGGCGACCTCGTCCACTCCACCCTCGCCGTCCCGATGGTCGCCCACGACACCGTCGTCGGCCTCGTCCACTTCTCCCGCACCAAGGGCAGCGAACCGTTCGGCGAGCGCGACCGGGCGCTGGCCGTCGAGCTCGCCGCGCGGGCCGCGGTCTGCATCGACAACGCCCGGCTCTACCGCCGCGAGCACGAGCGCGCGCTCATCCTCCAGCGCAGCCTGCTGCCCCCCGGCGACCCCGAGGCCGCCGGCCTCGACATCGCGTGCCGGTACCTGCCCGGCAACACCGCCACCGAGGTCGGCGGCGACTGGTTCGACGTCATCGAGCTGCCCGGGCACCGCACCGCGCTCGTCGTCGGCGACGTCATGGGCCGCGGGCTGCGCGCCGCCGTCGCCATGGGCGAGCTGCGCACGGCCGTCCGCACGCTCGCGCTGCTCGACCTGGAGCCCGCCGAGGTGCTCTCGGCGCTCGACGAGATCGCCCGCGGCCTCGGCACCCCCGGCACCTCCCGGCAGAAGACCGCCCGCGCCGCGCTGCAGCCGCACGACACCGACCTCTCCGAGGTCTACCTCGCCACCTGCGTCTACGCCGTCTACGACCCCGTCACCCGCCGCGTCACCTTCGCCAACGCCGGCCACCTGCCGCCGGTCCTCGTCGAGCCCGGTGAGGAGGCGCTGCTGCTCGACGTGCCGCCGGGCATGCCGCTCGGGGTCGGCGGCGAGCCGTTCGAGGAGGTCGAGGTCGAGCTCCCCGAGGGCGCGCTCCTCGCCCTCTACACCGACGGCCTCGTGGAGTCCCGCGACCACTCCCTCGACGAGGGCCTCTCCGCGTTCCGCCGCTCGCTCGCCGACGCGGGGCGGGTCCTGGAGGACGTCGCCGACCACGTCCTCACCACGCTGGAGACCAGCCACGGCGAGGACGACATCGCGCTGCTCATGGCCCGCGTCCAGGGGCTGCCCGCGGGCGCCGTCGGCGACTGGACGCTCCCCCGCGAGCCCCGCTCCGTCGGGCGCGCCCGCGAGCTGACCCGCGGGCAGCTCGTCGCCTGGGAGCTCGAACCCCTCATCGACACCGTCGAGCTCCTCGTCAGCGAACTCGTCACCAACGCGCTGCGGTACGGCGAGGGCGAGATCCGGCTGCGCCTCCTGCGCGACCGCACCCTCGTCTGCGAGGTCTGGGACTCCGGCCTCGTCCAGCCCCGCCGCCGGCGCGCCCGCGACACCGACGAGGGCGGCCGCGGCCTCCAGCTCGTCGGCCTGCTCTCCGCGGCCTGGGGCTCGCGCCGCACCCCCCGCGGCAAGACGGTCTGGTTCGAGCTGTCCCTCCCGGACGGGGAGACCCCGTCCGAACCGTCGGTGGAGGCGCTGCTCAGCATGTTCTGACGACGCGCGGGCGCGGCCCGTGCACGGGCCGAAGGCGCGAAGCCGCCCGGTCGCGGGGGTGAGTATGTCCGCATACGCTCTCGAATGTGACGGCGACCACCAGTGCGGCCAAGCGCCGAACCCCCCGCACCCGAGCCCGCGCGGCCCTCGTCGCCGCGCTGTTCTGCCTCACCGCGCTCCCGCACACCGCGCACGCGGAGGACCCCGTCACGCTGTCGCGCAGCGGCCAGGTCACCGACGGGGTGGACGCGCTGGGCGACCGCGCCGACGAGGTGGACGCCGCCCTCGACCGGCTCTACGACGACCGCCGCGTCCAGCTCTTCGTCACCTACGTCCGCGACTTCTCCGGCGAGGACGCCCAGTCCTGGGCCGACGCCACCGCCACCCGCAACGGCCTCGGCCAGGACGACCTCCTGCTCGCCGTCGCCACGGACGACCGCCGGTACGCGTACTCGGTGGACGACGACGCCCCCCTGACGGACGACGAGCTGCGGGACGTGGCCGCGACGGCGATCGAACCCGCCCTGCGCGCGAACGACTGGGCAGGCGCGGCCGTCGGCGCGGCGAACGGCTACGACGCCGTCCTCGGCGGCGACCCCGTCCCGACCCCGACGATCCGGCCCGGCGACCCCGCCCCCGGCGGTTCGGACGGCGGCGGCGCGGGCACGGGGTGGCTGCTCGGGCTTGTCGCGGTGGCCGCCGCCGGCCTGGTCGCCCTGCTCGTGTTCAACCGCCGGCGCAGGCCCCCGGGCCCCTCCGGACCGGCCGCGGACGCCCCCGCCTGGGGCGGCAGCGTGGCCCAGCGGCAGCTCCCGCTCGCCGACCTGGACGCGCACGCCAAGCAGCTCCTCGTGGAGACCGACGACGCCGTCCGCACCAGCGAGGAGGAACTCGGCTTCGCCACCGCCCAGTTCGGCGAGAACGCGACCCGGCCCTTCGCCGACGCCCTCGCCTTCGCGAAGGGCGAGCTGACCGCCGCGTTCCGGCTGCGCCAGCAGCTCGACGACGCCGAGCCGGAGGACGACCCCACCCGCCGCCGGATGCTGGACGAGATCGTCGCCCGCTGCACCGAGGCCGACCGCCGGCTCGACGCCGAGTCCGACGCGTTCGACCGGCTGCGCGACCTGGAGCGCACCGCCCCGCAGGCCGTCGAGTCCGCCGGGGCGGCGTTCCGCGCCCTCACCACCCGCACCACCGCCGCCGCGTCCGCCCTCGCCGGCCTCCGGCAGCGCTACGCGGAGTCCGCGACCGCCGCCGTCGCCTCCAACGTCGACCAGGCCCAGGACCGGCTGGTCTTCGCCACCGAGTCGCTCAACCAGGCCCGCCAGGCCCTCGCCGCCGAGGACAACGCGCAGGCCGCGGTCTACGTGCGGGCGGCCGAGGGGGCCGTCGGGCAGGCGACCACGCTCGTCGACGCCGTCGACCGGCGGGCCGCGGAGCTCACCGAGGCCGCGGAGCGGCTGACCGCCGCGACCACCGAGACCGAGACCGACCTCGCCGACGCGCGCGGCCTGCTCGAAGGCACCGCCCAGGGCGCCTCCACCGCGGACCTGCGCGGCCGCATCGCCCGCGCCGAGGCGGTGCTCGCCGACGTCGCCGAGGCTCGCGCGGGCGGGCCCTGGGACCCGATCGACGCCCTGCGGCGCGTCGAGGAGGCCGACACCGCCCTCGACGAGGCGCTGTCCGGCGCACGCGAGCGCGAGAGCGGCGACCGGCGCGCCGCCGCCCTCTTCGACCAGGCCGCGCTCGCCGCCCGCAGCGCGGTCGACGCCGCGACCGACTACGTCACCACCCACCGCGGCGCCGTCGGCAGCCAGGCCCGCACCCGGCTCGCCGAGGCGCAGCGGCACCTCGCCGCGGCCGGCCCGCTCGCGGCCGCCGACCCCGCCGACGCGCTCGCGGAGGTCCAGCGGGCCGACGCCCTCGCCCGCCAGGCCCAGCAGCTCGCCGAGCAGGACGTGCGCGCCTACGGCGACCCGTACAGCCGCGGTCCGGCCCGGGGCGGGGTCATGGGCGGGTCCGGCGGGGCCGTCCTCGGCGGGATCATCCTCGGCGAGCTGCTCGGCGGGGGGCGGGGCGGCGGGTTCGGCGGGGGCGGGTTCGGAGGCGGCGGCTTCGGCGGCGGGCCCGGGCCCGGCAGTTTCGGCGGGGGCGGTACGCGCGGCCGCAGGGGTGGGGGCGGCCGCTTCTGAACTCCCTTCCCCCGCCGGTCCACCACTCCCGTCAGGAGCCCCTCATGACCAAGCAGAGCATCCTCGGCCGGGTCGCCCAGCTCGCCAAGGCGAACATCAACTCCCTCCTCGACCAGGCCGAGGACCCGGAGAAGATGCTCGACCAGCTCATCCGCGACTACACCGGCAACATCGCCGAGGCCGAGCAGGCCGTCGCCACCACCATCGGCAACCTCCGCCTCCTCGAACAGGACCACCGCGAGGACGTCACCGCGGCGGGGGAGTGGGGCGGCAAGGCGCTCGCGGCGTCCCGCAAGGCCGACGAGCTGCGTGCCGCCGGCAACGCGGCCGACGCGGACAAGTTCGACAACCTCGCCAAGGTCGCGCTCGGCCGTCAGCTCGCCTCCGAGCAGGAGGCGGCCGCGGCCGAGCCGAACATCGCGTCCCAGACCGCGGTCGTCGACAAGCTCAAGGCCGGGCTCGACCAGATGAAGCAGAAGCTGGTCGACCTCAAGGCCAAGCGCGACCAGCTCGTCGCGCGCGCCAAGACCGCGGAGGCGCAGAACACGATGATGGACGCGGTCAAGTCCGTCAACGTGCTCGATCCCACCAGCGAGCTGGGACGCTTCGAGGACAAGGTCCGCAGGGAGGAGGCGCGGGCGCTCGGGCAGCAGGAGCTGGCGGCGTCCTCCCTCGACGCGCAGTTCGAGCAACTCGACTCGCTCGGCGACCAGTCGGAGATCGACGCGCGCCTCGCCGCGCTCAAGTCCCCTTAGCGCGAGGGCGCGTTGCCCCTGCGGGGCAGGGGTCCACCGTGGCGGGCGCACACGTCGCTGCGCTGGGCACTGTGGGCTGTGCCCACCCTTCCCCGAGCTCTCGGCTTCGCTCGAGCAGGGGATACCCCACTCGCCCTGCGGCACGATTGCCCACAGCAAGCCCCCCCTTTTCAGCCCGGCCGGCGTTTGAGGCCGCCGGGCGGAGCCCGGTACGCGCCGCAGGCGCACAGCCGCCCGGCGAGGGATTCGGGAAGGGGCGGGGTGGGGGAGAGGAACCGGGGCGAAGTCCCGGAGTCAGGCGTTGCGCCGGCGGATCTTGGAGCCCAGCCAGACGAGCGGGTCGTACTTGCGGTCCGCCGCGCGCTCCTTGAGGGGGATCAGCGCGTTGTCGGTGATCCGGATGCCCTCCGGGCACACCTCGGTGCAGCACTTGGTGATGTTGCAGTACCCGAGCCCGTGCTCGTCCTGCGCGGACGCCTTCCGATCGACCCCCGCGGAGGCCGCCGCGTCCAACGGATGCATGTCCAGCTCGGCGATCCGCATCAGGAACCGCGGCCCGGCGAACGCCGCCTTGTTCTCCTCGTGGTCGCGGACGACATGGCACACGTCCTGGCACAGGAAGCACTCGATGCACTTGCGGAACTCCTGCGACCGGTTCACGTCCTCCTGCGCCATCCGGTACTCGCCCGCCCCCACCCCCTCCGGCGGCACGAACGCCGGGACCGAGCGCGCCTTCGCGTAGTTGAAGGACACGTCCGTCACCAGGTCCCGCACGACCGGGAACGCCCGCAGCGGCGTGAGCGTGATCACCTCGTCGCGGGCGAACGTCGACATCCGCGTCATGCACAGCAGCCGCGGCCGCCCGTTCACCTCCGCCGAGCACGACCCGCACTTGCCCGCCTTGCAGTTCCACCGCACGGCCAGGTCCGGCGCCTGCGTGGCCTGGATGCGGTGCACGATGTCGAGGACGACCTCCCCCTCGTTCACCTCCACCCGGAAGTCGGCGAGCCCTCCGCCCTCCACGTCCCCGCGCCACACCCGGAACGCCGCCTCGTAACCGCTCATCAGGAGATCTCCTCGTCCGCGAGGTACTTGGCGAGCTCGTCCTTCTCGAAGAGCGCCAGCAGGTCGGCCCGGACGGGCTCGGTCGTCTCCCGCTCCAGGTCGATCTGGCCGAGGACGGGATCGTCGGCGGCCGCCGTGCCGTCCCGCGCCGCGAGCCGGCACAGCAGGTTGATCCGCCGCCACGCGCGGTCCATCCCCGGTCGGTCCTCCCGGGTGTGGCCGCCCCGCGACTCGGTCCGCTCCAGGGCGGCGCGCGCCACGCACTCGCTGACGAGCAGCATGTTCCGCAGGTCGAGTGCGAGGTGCCAGCCCGGGTTGAACTGCCGGTGCCCCTCGACGCCGGCCCGCCGCGCCCGCACCCGCAGCTCGCCGAGCTTCTCCAGGGCCTGCGCCATCTCCGCCTCCCGCCGGATGATGCCGACCAGGTCGTTCATGGTCTGCTGCAGCTCCTGGTGCAGGGTGTACGGGTTCTCCGGCGGCGTCCCCGGCCCCCCGGCCTCCGGGGTCCCGCCACCGGATCCCGCACCCGCGCCGGGTCCCGCCTCCGACTCCTCCGCGCTGAACGGCCGCAGCGCCTCCGCCGCCGCCGCGTCGACCTCCGCGTCCGCCGCGACCGGCCGGTCCGCCGCGCCGGCCGCGTACTGCGCCGCGTGGAGCCCGGCGCGGCGGCCGAAGACCAGCAGGTCGGAGAGCGAGTTCCCGCCGAGCCGGTTCGAGCCGTGCATCCCGCCGGCCACCTCGCCCGCCGCGAAGAGCCCGGGCACGCCCCGGGCCGCCGCGGTGTCGGAGTCGACGGAGACGCCGCCCATCACGTAGTGGCAGGTCGGCCCGACCTCCATCGGCTCGGCGGTGATGTCGACGTCCGCCAGCTCCTTGAACTGGTGGTACATCGACGGCAGCCGCCGCCGGATGGTCTCCGCGGGCATCCGGGTGGAGACGTCGAGGAACACCCCGCCGTGGGGCGAGCCGCGCCCCGCCTTCACCTCGGCGTTGATCGCGCGGGCGACCTCGTCGCGGGGCAGCAGTTCGGGCGGGCGCCGGTTGTTGTCGGCGTCCTCGTACCAGCGGTCGCCCTCCTCCTCGGTCCGGGCGTACTTCTCCTTGAAGACGTCCGGCACGTAGTCGAACATGAACCGCCTGCCCTCGGAGTTCCGCAGCACCCCGCCGTCGCCGCGCACCGACTCGGTGACGAGGATCCCCTTCACCGACGGCGGCCAGACCATGCCGGTGGGGTGGAACTGCACGAACTCCATGTTCACCAGCGGGGCGCCGGCGAGCAGGGCGAGCGCGTGCCCGTCGCCGGTGTACTCCCAGGAGTTGGACGTCACCTTGAACGACTTGCCGATGCCGCCGGTGGCCAGCACCACCGAGGGCGCCTCCAGGACGAAGAACCGCCCGGTCTCCCGGTCGTAGGCGAAGACGCCCGCCACCCGCCCGTCGTCGGACTTCAGCACCCGGGTGACCGTGCACTCCTGGAAGACCCGCAGCCGGGACTCGTGGTCGCCCGTCTCGGCGAAGTCCTCCTGCTGGAGGGAGACGATCTTCTGCTGGAGGGTGCGGATCAGCTCCAGGCCGGTCCGGTCGCCGACGTGCGCGAGCCGGGGGTACTCGTGGCCGCCGAAGTTGCGCTGCGAGATCCGGCCGTCGCGGGTCCGGTCGAAAAGCGCGCCCCAGGTCTCCAGCTCCCACACCCGGTCGGGGGCCTCCTGCGCGTGCAGCTCGGCCATCCGCCACTGGTTGAGGAACTTGCCCCCGCGCATGGTGTCGCGGAAGTGGACCTGCCAGTTGTCGCCGGAGTTGACGTTGCCCATGGACGCGGCGATCCCGCCCTCGGCCATGACGGTGTGCGCCTTGCCGAAGAGCGACTTGCAGATCACCGCCGTGCGCGCGCCCCGCTCCCGCGCCGCGATCGCGGCCCGCAGCCCCGCCCCGCCGGCCCCGATCACGACCACGTCCCACGGCTGCCGGTCGACCACTGCCATCGGTGAGGACCTCGAATCCTGAGAGTCGGATGTGGACCGGCACGGGACGGCCCGCACCAGCGGCGGGTCAGAACAGCACCGGGTCCGTGAACGCCCCGGTCGCGAGCAGGTAGACGTAGAGGTCGGCGAGGGCCACCGAGACGAGCGAGGCCCACGCCAGCTCCATGTGGCGGGCGTTGAGCTTCCCGACCCACCCCCACAGCCGGTAGCGCACCGGGTGCTTGGAGAAGTGCTTGAGCCGCCCGCCGACGATGTGCCGGCAGGAGTGGCAGGAGAGCGTGTAGGCCCAGATCAGCGCGATGTTCGCGACCATCACGAGCGTCCCGAGGCCGACATGGCCCCACTCGTACGACGGATCGCGGAAGGCGAGCACGGTGTCGTAGGTGAGGATCGCGGCGACGGGCACGGCGGCGTAGAAGAAGTACCGGTGGATGTTCTGCAGGATCAGCGGGAAGCGGGTCTCGCCGGTGTACTTCCTGTGCGGTTCGGCGACCGCGCAGGCGGGCGGGGACGCCCAGAACCCGCGGTAGTAGGCCTTGCGGTAGTAGTAGCAGGTCAGCCGGAAGCCGAGCGGGAAGACGAGGACCAGCAGCGCGGGGGACAGGCCCCACCAGCTGCCGAACAGCTCCCAGTTGGGCCCGCCCTTCATCGGCGCGCAGTTCTCCGCCAGGCAGGGCGAGTAGAACGGCGAGACGTAGGGCGCCGCGTAGTAGTCGGCGTTCGAGAACGCCCGCCACGACGAGTACACGACGAACGCGAGCAGCCCGGCGGCGGTCAGGGCGGGCTGCGCCCACCACCGGTCGGTGCGCAGGTGCCGGGCGGCGATGGCGGCGCGCGCGGCCCCGCGCACCCCGCCGGCGCCCGGGCCCGCGCCGGGTGGTTCGCCGGGTCGGGTCTCCGGTCGGGGATCGGTACCTGTGGACAACACGGGCTCCTGGGGCCGGTCGGCGTACGGGGGCGGCGGGGCGGGGCCGCGCGGGCGCCGCGCGGCCGCGGTTCCTACGGGGCGCGCCGGTCGCGCGCGCCGAGCCCCTCGTCGTCGGAGTCCGTCCACAGGGCGCTGTCGTAGGGCGTGTCCGGGACGGTGATCAGGCCGGGGTCGAGCCGGGCCGCCGCGGCCAGCTCCGGCACGGCGGCGCGCAGCAGCGCGAGGCTCTCCTTGAGGCGGTCGGCGTCCTGGCGGACCCGGCGGATGTCCAGGCCCGGGCCGACCTGCTGCTCCAGGCGGCCGACGGAGCGGCCGAGCTCGTCCAGGCAGCGGTGGACGGCGGTGAGATCGTCCTGCAACGACACGTGCGGACCTCGCAATCCGGGCAGGGGGTGCGCGGGGGCGGTGCGGTGCGACGCGGAGGATCGTGCGTCTGCGAGTGTCGCGCGTCACACTCGCGCTTGGGAAGACGCGTGCGCCGATCCCCCGCCCCGTACGCACCGCGGGCCCCCCCGCGGCCGTCCCCGCGCCCCCGGGCGCCGCGGGAGCGGACCCGGCCGCCCCGCCCCGGCCGCCCCGCCCCGGTCCGGAGCGCCCCCGCCGCCGGGTGCCCCCGCCGCCGGGTGCCCCCGCCCCGTCGTGCCGCCGAACGGGTGCATCCCTCGCCGCCCCGCGCCGTGTCGGTGCGCCTGCGTCCTGCCGGGCGCTTTCAGTGAAAGGCGATACGTGTGATCAACGCAGTAATCCCCCAGACGTGGACGCACCGACCCTTACGGAGGTAATCGGTCATGGCTCGCAGACTCCGATCGGCCGCCCTGCTCGCCAGCGGAGCGCTGGCCCTGCCCGTCCTGCTCACCGGCTGCGGTGCCGACGACGAGGCGGTCGCCAAGCCGGTCGCCCCCGACCTCGCCGCCGCCCCGCGCGGCAAGGTGGCCGACGGCGGGACCGTCCGCTGGGCGGTCGACCAGACGCCGCGGACGCTCAACGCCTTCCAGGCGGACGCCGACCCCGGCACCGCCCGGGTCGCCGGCGCGGTGCTGCCCGCGCTGTTCACCCTTGACGCCAGCGGCCGGCCGCAGCGCAACGCCGACTACCTGACGACCGCCGGGATCGTCGAGCGCGAGCCGAAGCAGGTCGTCCGCTACCAGCTCGACCAGCGCGCCACCTGGAGCAACGGCCGCGACATCACCGCCGCCGACTTCGCCGCCCAGTGGCAGGCGCTCTCCGGGAAGAACACCGCGTACTGGACCGCCCGCAACGCCGGCTACGACCGGATCGGGAAGATCGAGCGCGGGGAGTCGGAGAACGAGGTGCTCGTCACCTTCGACAAGCCCTACGCCGACTGGCGCTCGCTGTTCACCCCGCTGTACCCGAAGGAGGTCATGGGCAGCCCCGAGGCCTTCAACGAGCGGTCCCGCACGGCGCTCGCGGCGACGGCCGGCCCCTTCACCACCCGGAAGGCCGGCGGCCAGGTCACCCTGGTCCGCGACCCGCACTGGTGGGGCGACCCGGCGAAGCTGGACTCGATCGTCCTGACGAAGGTCGCGCCCGGCGCCCGGGCCGACGCGCTCGCCGCCGGCAGCGTCGACCTCGCGGGCGTCGGCGGCGCCGACGCCGAGCGGATCGCCGACGACAAGGCGCTGCGCGCCTACCAGGTCCGCAAGTCGCTGGAGCCCGCCTACACCCAGCTCGCGCTCAACGGCACCAGCGGGCCGCTCACCGACGAGCGGGTGCGCCGGGCCGTGGCGCAGGCCGTCGACCGCAAGGCCCTGGCCGAGATGGTCCTCGACCCGCTCGGCCTGCCCGCGCAGACGGTCGGCAGCCACCTCGCCCTCGCCGGCCAGCAGGCCTACTCCGACAACAGCGACGCGCTCGGCAAGAGCGACCCCGGTGCCGTGCGGGCGCTGCTCGCCGAGGCCGGCTGGAAGGCCCCCAAGGGCGCCGCGGACGCCCCGGACGCGGACGCCGCCGCGGGCGGCGAGGCCGACGGCAAGGCGGCCGACGGCGACACCGCCCTCGTCGCCCCCGCCCGCGACGTCGCGGCCCTCAGCGCCGCCCTGCGCCGCCAGGCCGACGCGTTCGCCACCGACGAGAGCCGCAAGAACGGCCGGGCCGGCGCGTACGCCCCGCAGGGCACCCCGGCGCCCGGCAGCGTGCCGTACCTCGTCACCAAGGACGGCAAGCCGCTCACCCTGCGCCTGGTGCTGCCCACCGGGCCCGGCACCGAGTCGCTCAACGCGGTCGGCGAGAAGGTCGCCCAGATGCTCCGGGAGGCCGGGATCAGCACGGAGACGGACAAGGTCTCCGGCGCCGGCTACTTCAAGGACCACATCGCCGCCGGCGACTTCGACCTCGCCCTCTACTCCTGGCCCGGCTCGGCCTACCCGGCCACCGACGCCCGCCCCATCTACGCCAAGCCCCGCCCGGCCGCCGACGGCTCGCTGACCGTCGAGCAGAACTACGCCCGGGTCGGCACCGACCACATCGACCAGCTCTTCGCCGAGGCCATCGGCGAGCTGGACGAGGGCGACGCGGCGAAGCTGCTCGGCAAGGCGGACGCCCGGCTCTGGGCGGCCGCCGGCTCGATCCCGCTGTACCAGCGGCCCGAACTGGTCGCCGCCAAGGAGAAGCTGGTGAACGCGGGCGCGTTCGGGATGTCCAGCCCGCGCTATCAGGACATCGGTTACCTGAAGTAACCACTGGTGGAGCAGGGAAGCGCGGGCCCCGGC